>SKKS01000156.1 GCA_007123625.1 Paracoccaceae bacterium | reverse complement strand
GCGTGAAGATCGTCACCGCATCCACCGCCGCGCGGGTGCGGTCCGACCAGCGCGTATACAGAAGATCCATGCGCACCGCCGATCCCATCTGCAACGCATAGGCCCCGCCCAGCATGAAATAGCCCATAAGGATGAACTGGGCCATTTCGTCGGTCCATATCTGCGGGTGAAAGAATCCCCGCGCAATGGCGCCCCACAGCAGCACCCCCATCAGCGCAAAAAGCCCCCACATGATGATCCGGCCAACGCGGTAATTCAGCGCCTCGACCCAGCGGACATAGGTGATCAGGAAGCCCGGCATGTGTCCCCCGCAGCCGCCGTCACCCCGGCGATCGCCCCAGCCAGTACCGGCGCCAGCCGCCCGGCCATGGCGGCCTGCGCGTCGGGCGTGGCGATCAGGTCGTTGCGCAACTCCAGCATCGCGTTTTCCAGCCCATAGGGCAGTGCATGCAACCGCAGGGTGTGCGTGACATGATCGGCGGCGCTGTAAGGGGCGTTGAGTTCGGTGCGCAGGCCCAGCCGTTGCGCACCGGCCTCGGCCACGATCTGTTCGGCCAGGCGTGGCAAGGCGTCGTGGATGACCCCGAATTCCACCGCGCGGGGCTGCCCGTGCCAGACCGGGGTAAAGGAATGAATGGTCACGATGGCAGGTCGACTGCCAAGCGCCAGCGCCCGCGCGATTCGACCGCGCACAAGGTTGTGGAACGGCAGATACAGCGCTTCGGTCCGGGCAAGGCGCGCGGCAGGATCAAGCCCGGCATTCAGGCCGATGGTATGGATCTCGGATTGCGCGGGGCAGGCATCGGGCCGGTCCGGACTGCGGTTGAGATCATAGATCAGGCGCGACAGGGGCGCATGGACCAGCTCGGCCCCGCCAAAGGACCGCGCCAGCAGCGGCCCCAGCGCACGCGCCAGCCCCAGTGCACCGGGGTCGCTTGCGACATGCGCGTCCAGCAATTCAGGGGTCTGCGCCAGCGCCTGCCACGGTGCGGCGGTCCGGTTCGAGGCATGTTCGCAGATCAACAGCACCCCGGGCGCGGGGTCATGCTGCGGTGCAGCGCTGCCATCCGCTTCCCAGCTTTCCACCGTCCCGGCCCAGTCGTCCGGCACTTGTCCGGCGCGTGCGCCCGAATCCATGTCCGCAGGTGTCGGTTGTGTCATCATGGCATCCCTCTTCGCCAAGGTCAGACTGCCGCAGGGCGAGCGATTTCGTCAAGGGATTTTCTTGTACCCGATTTCTGTAACAAATGTTACATATCGAGCGCGGGCGTAGACCCGCCATCCAGTTCCACGAGGTCCTGCCATGACGCGATACGATACCACCGAAGAGCGGCTGCGCGCGGCCATGTCCGGGATGACACGCGCCGAACGACAGCTGGCCACGCATATGCTGAGCAATTTCCCGCTCTCGATGCTTGGGTCGGTGTCCGAGCTGGCTTCGGCGGCAGGGGTGTCGGGGCCGACGGTCGTGCGTCTGGTGCGCAAGCTGGGGTTCTCCGGCTATCCGGATTTCCGCGCGCAATTGCACGAAGAAATGGGCGCGCGCCTGGCCTCACCCATCGCCAAGCACGAAAAATGGGCGGAAACCGCGCCACAGGACCACAGCCTCAACCGCTTTGCGCATAATGTGATCGACAACCTGTCGCAAACGCTCGGGCAGCAGGATCTGCGCACCTTTGACGCGGTCGCCGCGATTCTGGCCGACGGGACGCGCCCGGTGCACCTGATCGGCGGCAGGTTGACGCAAAGCGTTGCGGACTACCTGGCGACTGCACTCAGGGTCATGCGCAGCGATGTGACGCTGATTTCGGGGCTGCCCAACACCTGGCCCCCGACCCTGCTGGAGTTGACCGAACGCGACGTGCTGGTGGTTTTCGACATTCGCCGGTACGAACCCTCGGTCCAGCAATTTGCCGAACTTGCGCGTGCGCAGGGGGTCGAGATCGTGCTGCTGACCGACCGGTGGGTTTCGCCCGCCGCTGCTGTGGCGCAGCACATCATGGCCAGCCACATCGAGGTGCCATCGGCCTGGGATACGATCGTGCCGCTGGTTGCCCTGGTCGAAGCGCTGCTCGCCGCCATTCAGGACCGCAACTGGCAGCAGACGCGCGAGCGACTGTTACGCATGGAAGCGTTCTACGACGACATGCGCCTGTTCAAGCCGCCGCAACGGGCACGCAAGTAACCGGCGCCGCGCCGCTTTCGCCCCTCAGGCAGGCGTGGCGGCGCGTGCCGCTTCGGCCATGGCGAGGAATGCGCGCAGCAGCTTGCCCTCCTTGCGGGCCGAAAGGCAGACAAGCGCTTCGTCCATCGTCATGCCGGTGGCATCTTGCAGCGGGATGGGTTTCAGCCGGGCGTCCTGTCCGAATTCGGCGGCCGAAACGAAACCTATCCCGGCGCCTGCGGCTACCAGTTCGCGCACGGCCTCTCGGCCTTCGGCCTCGATCGCGGGGACCAGTTCGATGCCCGCCGCCGCTGCTGCCTGCTCCAGCTTGTCGCGGGTGCGCGAGCCGCGTTCGCGGAACACCAGCGGCAGATCAACAAGGTCGACAAGGCGCAGGCTGTCGCGGCGGGCCACGGGGTGGTCAGCCGCGGCAAAGGCGATGATCGGGCTGGTGCTGAGCGGCAGCACGGTCAGATCCTGCAAGGTCGGCACCTCGCCCAGCACGCCGATATCAGCCTCATAGCTGTAAAGCGCCTCGATCACGGTATCGGTGTTGCCTGCCTGCACAAAGACCTTGACCGTGGGATAGCGCTGCCGGAACCGACCCAGAATATGCAGCAGGTGGTGCGGCGCGTCTGCAATGATCCGCAGGTTCC
Organism: Paracoccaceae bacterium; assembly: GCA_007123625.1. Taxonomy (GTDB): domain Bacteria; phylum Pseudomonadota; class Alphaproteobacteria; order Rhodobacterales; family Rhodobacteraceae; genus Rhabdonatronobacter. The sequence goes on along the minus strand of SKKS01000156.1, from coordinate 3,236 downwards.
CCTCGCGCAGCGCACGACGCTCCGCCAGCAGCTCATATGCCTCGCGCTCGACGTCGAAGAACCGCCGCGTGATCGCAAGCAGTCGCTCGCCTTCGGCGGTCAGCGTGATCTGCCGCCGGATACGGTTGAACAGATGAACCTCGTATTCCTCTTCCAGCTTGCGGACCTGATCCGAAATGGCCGGTTGCGTCAGATGCAGCGCCTCGGCCGCGCGGGAGAACCCGCCGGTCACGGCGACATGATGAAACGCGCGAAGCTGGACATACCGCAAGAGCGCCTCCAATCCATCAAATGTGCCAATGCTTCGACCTGTAGTAACGATTTTGTTTTCCCAAACAAGCAGCATTGCTGCTTTGCTGTGGGTGGCAATATCCGCGACACTAAATACGACGACCTGCCCCTGTTGCTGTCTGTGGCCCGCAAATGTGTCAGGGAAACTTTTGTCTCAATCGCAATTATCGATTTAACATATGTGTTGGCCAATGTCACAACGGCTCTATCGCGCAGGCGCCCCAGCCCGGAGGAGTGGCAGATATGGACTTGCAATCGGACGTGCCCAGACCCCATTGCGGAGAGCCGTGGCTGCTGACACCGGGGCCGCTGTCAACGGCGCTGGAGACCAAGCAGGCGATGCTGCGTGACTGGGGGTCCTGGGACGGCGATTTCCGTGCCATGACCGCCGAGATGTGCCGCCGCCTGCTGGCCTTGGCAGGTGATACCGAAGGCGCCTTCGCCTGCGTGCCCATGCAGGGTTCAGGCAGCTTCGCAGTCGAGGCCATGTTGGGCACGCTGGTGCCGCGCGACGGCAAGGTTCTGGTGCTGGCCAATGGCGCCTATGGCCAGCGCGCGGTCGAAACCTTGCGCTATCTGGGCCGGGCGCATGTCGTTATAGACAAGGGCGACTACCTGCCCCCGCGCGGCACCGAGGTTGCCGCCGCGCTGGAAGCCGACGCCGCCATCACCCATGTTGTGGCGATCCATTGCGAAACGTCCTCGGGGATACTCAACCCGATCGAGGAAATCGCCGAAACCGTAGCCGCGCACGGGCGCAAGCTGCTGATCGACAGCATGTCCGCCTTCGGGGCGCTACCGCTCGAAGTCGGCGCGGTGCCGTTCGAGGCGCTGGTCTCCTCGGCCAACAAGTGCATCGAAGGGGTGCCAGGCTTCGGCTTCGTGATCGCCCGCAAGGCGACGCTGGAAGCCGCGGCCGGCAACAGCCACTCGCTGGCGCTCGACCTGCATGCCCAATGGCGCCACATGGAGAAGACCGGCCAGTGGCGCTACACACCGCCGACCCATGTGGTGGCCGCTTTCCTCATGGCGCTGGACATTCACGCAGCCGAAGGCGGTGTCGCGGCGCGCGGCGCACGCTACCGCGACAACCGCGACGTCATGGTGGCGGGCATGCGCGCGCTGGGGTTCGAAACGCTGCTGGCCGACCGCTGGCTGTCGCCGATCATCGTGACGTTCTTCAACCCGGCCGACCCGGCCTTTGATTTCGACCGCTTCTATGACCTGATGAAGGCGCGGGGATTCATCATTTATCCCGGCAAGCTGACGGTGGTGGACAGCTTCCGTATAGGCTGCATCGGGCGGATGGATGCTGCGGTGATGCGCGGCGTGGTCGATGCCGCCGCACAAGCCCTGCGCGAAATGGGCGTGCAGGATGCCGCCCCGCCCGCTCTGGCGTTGGCCGAACGCGCCAGGCTGGCCGCCTGAACAGTCAAGGTCACGCCCGCCTTACAAGGAGTGAGCGCCGATCACGCATGTGCGTGGTCGGCGCGGCGTAAGCTGGCCTTGTGTCCGGAAGAGGGCGCGCATGCGTATCTGGAGGCGACATTCCAGCCCAAGCTGATGCCGCATGTGGCGCGGTGTCTCGCCAACTGACTTTGGATCCCGATACAAACAGGATTGAAACAGAGCGCGGGAAACACGCCAGAGCTACGGTCGTGCGCGGTTACTGCACCCACCTGGTCCTGGATGAAAACAACACCACACTCGCCACAGATTAGCGCCGGGTTTTCGCTATGCCAAGACCGCATGGTTCGGAGGAATTGATCCGTCGCCGAACCCTGCCCGAGTGGAATTGCGCCTGACGCAGCCCCGCGTGATCGTTCGGGATGGGCAGCCCGTAACGCAGACGGGCCACCCTTGTGGGCGGCCCGCGCGGTCCCTCGTCGCAGCTGCGACTTACTTGATCTTGCCTTCCTTGTATTCGACATGCTTGCGCACAACCGGGTCGAATTTGCGGATGGTCATCTTTTCGGTCATGGTGCGGGCATTCTTCTTGGTCACATAAAAGTGGCCGGTGCCCGCGGTCGAGTTCAGACGAATCTTGATTGTCGTCGGTTTTGCCATTTTTCTTGTCTCCTGAACCGGGTGCGGGGCCGCGAAGCGCGGCGCGCCCGACGAAATTCCTGCCGCCTTTTACCGGCTCCGGCCCCGGTGTCAACCGCCCGCCGCAGGCTGCGCGCCGATTCCCGCCATTCTTTGCACGCACGTGCTCACCGTGGCGGGCCGGGCCGACCGCGCATTCGCCGCTCCATCCTTTCGGCCAGCCGGTCGGCATAGGCCCGTCGCGCGTCCACGTCCATGGTGGCAAGCTGGGCCACCAGCAACCCCGCGCCCACCTCGGACGCGGCCTGCAACCGGGCCTGCGGCGCGTCCAAGGCGGCGCGCAGGGCGTCGATGTCCAGCGTCTGGGCACGCAACAGCGCCAGCACCTCGGCTGTGCCGGGGCCGGTTGCCGCCGTGTCGCGGTCGGCCCGCATCTGCGCGCGCCAGTCCGCGCGCATCGCCTGCCGGGCGTCTTCGGGAAGCGCGGCCAGCGCGTAGCGCAGGCTGATGCCCGCCTCGGGTCCCGCCCACCCCTGTGCCATCACCGGCGGGTCAGCCGCGCGGCGCAGGGCGATCCCGCCAAGTGCCCCGACCACCGCCAGATTCAGCGCCAGCGACACCGCCAGCAGCGCCTTCATCCAGCCCGGCGCGCGCGCGCGCAGTTTCTCGCCGGTCATGAGCCCTCTCCTGTCGTGCCGTCCAGTTCCGCCATCAGCCAGTCCAGTTCATCTTCGAGCGCGTCGAGCGGATCGGCGCCCCACAGCACCGCCTCGACCGCCTGCACCGGGCCGGGTGCGGAAAGACCGAACCACACGCCCCCCACCGCTGCCAACGCCAGCCCCGCCGCCAGCGCTGCACCGCCCGCCCGCCGCCAGGGCGCGCGCGGCGAGGTCGCGGTG
>SKKS01000048.1 GCA_007123625.1 Paracoccaceae bacterium | reverse complement strand
TCGCGGGTCAGCGCGCCGGTCAGCACGCCCGCAGTATCGTCCAGCACGAAGCCCGTCGCGTCATAACCCAGCACCGGATCGTCCCCGCCATAGACGCGCGACTGCGCATCCGCCGTCACTGTGAGCGCCGCAGGTGTCACATCCAGCGTCCCGGTGGCCACGACCCGGTAGTTCACGCCCTTCGCGCTCACCGCCGTCGCCGTGTCTATCCCGTAGCTGCCCACGTTGCTGGTGGCCGTCGCGGCGAAACTCAACGCGCTGGTATCGACGGTGACGCTGTCGCCTGCCGGGCCAAAAACATAGACCGAGGGGCCGCCGAAAAATCCGGCTGTGACATTCGGCGCGGGGTTGGCTGCGCCATAGACGCGCGTGGCGTCGGCGGCATCGACGCGGATCACCGGGCTTGAGGCGTAGAGCACGGGGTAGTATCCGGCCGAAGACGGTGCCCAGGTCGTTTCGAAATTCCATCCCTGCGGCTCGGCCAGCGCCATGAAGCCTGCCGTGTCCTGGAACGCCGCGGTGGTCAGGCCAGTGGCAGAGAAGGTGCCATCGGTGTTCGCACCCACACCCGCCGCCCGCCCGGTGGTGTCGGTGTCCCAGAAGGAGGTGATGACGCTGCTGTTAGAGCTGTTACCAACCAAACCGCCGGTGGCAAAATCCCCCGTCACCGAACCGCTCGACCAGCTCGCGGTGACGTTCCCATTTGAAATAAAGCCCACCAGACCGCCGGTGTTATTATTCCCCGTCACCGAACCGCTCGACCAGCTCGCGGTGACGTTCCCACTTGCACGGCCCACCAGACCGCCGGTGAAATTATTCCCCGTCACCGAACCGCTCGACCAGCTCGCGGTGACGTTCCCATTTGAAATATAGCCCACCAGACCGCCGGTTGCGATATTCCCCGTCACCGAACCGCTCGACCAGCTCGCGGTGACGTTCCCACTTGCACGGCCCACCAGACCGCCGCTGACATTGCGCCCGCGAATGTTCACATCTGTCAGCCCGATCCCGGTGAGCGTGGCCTCCGTCGTGAAGCCGAACAGCCCGACGAAATCGGTCCCGGGCCGGTCGATGGTCAGGCCGGAAATCACGCGGCCCTCTCCGTCAAGGCTGCCAATGAAGTGCTGCGCGGAGGGCTGTCGCCCGACCGGCATGAAGCCCGCAGCGCCCCAGATGCCGGGATAGCGGATGTCGGGGGCGTCGCCCTCGGCGGCGTAGTTCACCCCCGCCAGCGCCGCGCCAAGGTCAATGTCGCGCGCCAGCGTGTAATCCGCGCCCAGGTCCATCGCCATCATCTGCAACTGATACGGGGTCTGGATGGTGGTCGCATGGTGCGCGCGCTGAAGGGGGCGGGTCTCGCCGCTGATCATGAACCAGTCGTCGGTGAAGTCGAAATTGCCGTAGTTCTCCAGAGTGCGGGCCTCGGTGGTGGCAAGGCCGGTGGCGCTGAAGGTTCCACCATCGTTCACACCGACGCCCTCCGCGCGCCCGGTGGTATCGGTATCCCAGAAGGAGGTCGTGACAGTGTTACCAGACTCGAGCGTGCCGACGAGCCCGCCTGCGCTGCCTGCGCTCGGGGATAACCGCCCGCTCGCCCAGGAGGTGGCAATACTGCCGCGTTCCAGCCAGCCTACCAACCCGCCAGTGTGGATGGAGGCGCCCGTCACCGACCCGCTCGCCCAAGAGGTGGAAATACTGCCCCTGAACATATAGCCTATCAATCCGCCAGCGATGTAGGTGCCCGTCACCGACCCACTCGCCCAAGAGGTTGAAATTTCGGCATCAGAGTTCAATGCTCCCACCAGCCCGCCGATATTGCTGAAGTCGCCGCTGCCCGTCACCGACCCGCTTGCCCAAGAGGCAGAAATACTGCCATCTGATTGCAGGCCCACCAGCCCGCCGATAAAGGCGGGTTGGCCGCTGCCCGTCACCGACCCGCTCGCCCAAGAGGTGGAAATACTGCCCCTGAACATATAGCCTATCAATCCGCCAGCGATGCCGGTGCCCGTCACCGCCCCGCTCGCCCAGGAGTTGGAAATGCTGCCTCCGAACTGAAATCCCCCCAACCCACCGGTGATGTTGGTGCCCGTCACCGACCCGCTCACCCAGGAGTTGGAAACACTACTATTCTCCTGACGACCCGCCAGCCCGCCGACGTAGCCCTGCCCGCCGACGTTTTCTGACCCACTGATATCAACATCCGCCAGTCCGATGCCAGTCAGCTTGGCGCCAATGGTGTAGCCGAAGAGCCCGACATTAACTATCGTGGACCCGTCTGCGAACATGTCATCGGCCCAGTTCATCATCAGGCCGGAAATCACATGGCCCTGGCCGTCAAGACTGCCGGTGAAAAACTGACCGTCCTGCCCGCTCCCGACCGGCATGAACCCAGCGTTCAGGTCTCTCAAGCCAGTGCCAGGTACCGAAGACGTACTCTCGGCGTACCATTCAGCAGTGCTGCTGGCGTCGATGTCACCCGCCAGCGCGAAATGCCCCGCCAGATGCGTGCCCATGCCTTGCAGCCCATAGACATCGGCGATCTGCCAGCGGTCCGCAGTGGTGCCCGCCCCGCCCGTGACGCGCAGGAAGCTTCCGCCGTTCAGGCGGAAATCCGTGGCGCTGAAATCCGGCAGAGTGGTGGTGTTTTGGACCCAGTTGCCCGCGCTCAGGATGAATGTGCCGATGTCGACCGCCGCCGGGGCGGTGATGTCGCCGCCCGCGTCCAGCGTCAGCCCGCCATTGGGCGCGGTGATCGCGGCGTTGATGGCGATGCTGTTCGCCGCCTGCAGCGTCAGCAGGCTGCCCGAGGTCCAGCCAATTGCCTCCGCGACGGTGATGTTGCCTTCCTGTGGGCCGCCCGCGCCAGTGGTCACCATGACATTGGCACTGGCAAGCTGCGTGGTCAGCGTGCCCACGTTGAGCACTGAATCATTGGCATTGGCAGCGAAGCCGTCCATGCCTGCATCCGCTGCGCCCGAGATGGTCAGGTTATAGGGGTCCAAGAGCAGCGTGCCGAAGCCCGCGGCACCGCGCAGATCGGCCTGACCCCTGTAATCGAGAACCCGCGCGCCCGAGACTTCGGCGAATCCCCCAATCCCTGAACCTGTGGCAAAAATGTCACCCGCAAAGCGTGTTGTGTCATCCGCCCAGAGAACGATTTGCCCGCCATCGCCCTGCAAACCATCGGCGCGCATCAATGCACCTGCGTCCACAGTCAGCGATTCGGCGTTCAGCATCGCGTCGCCAAAGCCCGGCACTGCCCCGCCCTGAAGGTCACCGCCCACGCGGATCAGGCCGCCCGTGACCCCCGAAGCCTCTAGCCGCGCGGTCCCCCGCACTGTGATGTCAGACCCCTCTACCGAGATCGCGCCGCCTGTAGCGCCAAGGCCGGACACATCGATCAGCCCGCCCAGCGAGACTTCTTCTGCGTTCAGAAAGACCTCGCCCCCCGCTGCCGTATTGCGGCGCGGTGTCTGGCGCGCGACGACCGGTGCGCGGGTCTCGACCCGGCCACCCGGCGCGGTCAGGAAAACCCGCCCGCCCTGCTGCTGCACCCCTTCGGCGCGGATGATACCGCCCGTATTGCCCGAAAGCGCCAGCACATTGCCCTGATTTGCGCGCAACTCGGCCTCGGCCGCCGTGATGGTGCCGGTATTCAGCGCCTCGGTCTCCGACCCGCCGACGCGCACCACGAAACGCCCGTCCGCAAGCGCGGCATCGCGCATCAGCACATCATGCCCGGCGATCAGTGCAGCTGTGCCCTCGGGGGCCTCGATCACACCATGATTGGCCACGCGCGACGCAATAAGGGCGACATCGCCGCCCAACGCACCGACCCGCCCGTAGTTGATCACGGCAGCGGTGCTGTCGCCTGCGAACACCTGATCGCCCCCGGCCATGAACCGGTCCGCATCCATGCCCAACGTCGTGCCGACAAAGCTGCCGCCGACATCGACGACACCGTCACGGCCGATGATGATTCCGTTGGGATTGAGTAGATAGACGCTGCCAGTGGCGCTGAGCACGCCGTGAATGCTGCTATGCGATGCGCCGGTGACGCGGTTGAGCGTGGCACCAGTGGCGTTATCGAAATGGACACCCCGGCCTTCGCCGATCGAGAACCCGCCCCAGTCAATGATCGCCCGGTCGCTGCCCTGCGAAATCAGGAGCCCCTGCTCTGTGCCGGTTATCGCGCCCGCGCCAGCAACAACCTGACCGCCGCTGGGAAGACCATCCGCGACCGATGCTACGGCTGACGCAAGGAGTGCCAGCGTCGACACACCGGTCAGAAACTTCGTTCGCCCAAACCGAAAAAAGATCGAAGTAGTTGATATTTCCATTAATTTCATATGCTCTGGATGCCGCGTAAACAGGATCTTAACAGATTAAGTGTTAATGCGACAGCTTTTTCCATCATGTCAACAAATTAACTTGCAAAGTACCGATCTCCAAAATTAGACAATCTGTGACTATGGTGACAACACCCCCAAGGCCGCAGTGACCCCCAGCAAAGACACCGTGTTTTGCAGTCGCACCCCATCGCGCGATGTCAGTTCGATCTCGAGTCTGATGCCGCGACGAATTGCCGTGCCAATCTGGCTGGTGAGTCGCACTGGCGCTACACAACCATCCGTTTCGCAGGTCTGGAACGCCAGCCGGCCCAACTCACGGCCATCCACCCGCAAGACCGCGCCCTGCGGCAGCAAAAGCCCCAGCGGCGCGCGCAAGACAAGCACCTCACCGTCGTCATCGCGCAGGATCGACACGCTGGGTGCAGCCCCGGTTTCGGACTTCACAGCAATCGGCTCAATGCGGCAAGCCTGATGGTCGTCATCGCGCGTGGCGCAAATGACACGCCAGTCAGAAAAGACGCTAATCGCCGGGGTGGAAGGGGGCGCGGTGGCTTCTGGCAACAGGGTTGGCATCTGACCCACAGCCGGGTTTGCAAGAAGCGTCAGGGCTCCAAGCATAGCAATCCCTGAATGATGAATACGATCCAGCATAAGCAATTCATACGCGATCCTTGAGTGGATTGGAACCCGAAGAGCATCTGTCACAGCTTCTACATGAAACTGTCATGGCGGGTCTGCCAGACTAAATATTCAGCAGTAATGTCAAACTGTGCAGCAGATTGCACGAATGACTGAGTGGGGACGCCGCACCGCCGCATCTCATCAGCGCTGACCAAGTGAAATCGGGCCGACGACCACAGCGCCTGCGCGGCTCGGCCGAATTTTGCAGAGCGAGTTTTCGCTCATTTTCACCGGTCGCGGGGAGAATGGTGACTGACCGCTTTCGAAGATGCCGCAGATGAATTGTGGGACTGCCGTCAGTCGGCTTTCCTGAAGGTTTTTCGATGTGGGCCGCGGCACGACGTTGGCGGCCATGAGATGGCGGACCACGTTGACAAACCTCGGAAGGAGGAAGCCGCGGGGGTCTTGGACCATCCTATGGGGAAAGTGCCCAGACGTCTGAGGCAACGCCTGCATCAGGGGGGCGGCTGATGGTATGCGCGGCGCGTGAGACGTGCGAGAATGCGGTGGGTGCCCCCGAAATCGCTGAACAATTTGGCGTGGGCGCTATCGTATTTCGCTCCGAAGACGGCCGGCCGCAGCCTGACTTATCCGGAACTGCCGTGGGCAGCCGGTAGCGTTCTGTGGCATCTGACAGGCGGTGTGTCATGCGGCCTGCTCCCGTGGTGGCGCGCGCGACATTGGCTTTTGCCCGCGACGGAAGACCTCGATGATGCGCATCCGGCCGCCGCAACAGGGGCACGGTTCGCGCAGGGTAAGCGGGATGATCTCGGCGTCGGGTCCCGACGCAATGGCCTGTTAGAGGCGCCGGACGCAGAGCAAGGTGCGGATCGTTCTGATGCTGGCCTTGCGGGTCGCACTGGCCAACAGGCCGTAGTGCCGGATGCGATGGAAGCCGTCGGGTAACACATGGATCAGAAATCGGCGGATGAACTCAGGCATGGCCAGCCGCATGACCTTTTGCCGGTCGCCAGATTTGATGCGGTAGTCCTTCCAGCGAAATGCGACGGTTTGGGCGTCGGCGCTGACCAGGCGGGCGTTCGAGATGGCGACGC
>SKKS01000111.1 GCA_007123625.1 Paracoccaceae bacterium | reverse complement strand
TAGGCCACGCGCGCGTTGACCGTCAGGCTGCCATCGTCGAAATCCATCTCCAGCGTGTCCGGGTCGAAGACCACGTTTTCGATCACGCTGGCGAAGCGGGTAGTGGTGTCGTAGATTTCGGGCTCGGCCTCGCGACTGAGGTTGATGGTCTTGGCGTAGCAGCCGCCTTCGAAGTTGAAGATCCCGTTGTCCGACCAGCCGTGTTCGTCATCGCCGATCAATGTACGCTCGGGGTCGGCGGACAGCGTGGTCTTGCCGGTGCCCGACAACCCGAAGAAGATCGCAGACTCCTCGGGGTCATCCTTTGCGTGGTTGGCCGAGCAATGCATCGGCATCACGCCCTTTGCGGGCAGCAGGTAGTTCAGGATCGAAAACACCGATTTCTTGTTCTCGCCCGCGTATTCGCTGGACCCGATCAGCACCAGCTTGCGCTCGAAGTTCAATGCGATCACCGTGTCGGACCGGCAGCCATGGCGCGCGGGGTCGGCCTTGAAGGTGGGGCAGTTGATGATGGTGAACTCGGGATCGAAGGTGGCCAGCTCGGACGCTTCGGGGCGGCGCAGCATGTGGCGGATGAACAACCCGTGCCATGCCAGCTCGGTGACCAGACGCACATCCAGTCGGTAGGCCGGGTCGGCGCCGGCATAGAGGTCCTGCACGAAATACTCCCGCCCCTGCATGTGGGCCAGCATGTCCTGGTACAGCCGCTCGAACGCGTCGGGGGTCATGGGCGGGTTGTTCTCCCACCAGATGCTGTCCTTGACGCAATCGGTTTGCACAACGAATTTGTCCTTGGGCGAGCGTCCGGTGTGCACGCCGGTGGACACCAGAACCGTGCCGCCATGTCCCAGCGTGCTTTCGCCGCGCGTCACCGATGCCTGCACAAGCGCGGGCTCAAGCAAGTTGTAATGCGCTGCCGCCAGACCGGTAATTCCCTGATCTTCCAGACGTTTCCGAGGATTGACCCGTTCGAGGCTCATCTCAATAGCTCCTGTTGCCGCGCGCCAGGCGGACAGTACGTGATGCGTGGCCGCCGGGTTGAGGGGCCACAGGAAAGCGCCCGAAGTGCGGTACGCAAGGGCGCTATAGCACGTCAAATCGATTTTGGAACAGGTTGGTATGCCACAGTTAGCGCAACCACCAAGGTGTTATCGCAATCATGCATTCGTTAGCGCAAAATCAATCACCCTGCTTCAATACATGTGTTGCCGATTGGCAAGAGAACGCTCGGAAACCGGGGGCGCGTGATAGGCTTTTTGTAGTATTGTGTTGATTCTTCGGGCTGTTCCCGTAAGAATCTGACGAAAATAAGGCTCAGGCGCCAATTTCGAGCAAGCAACTAAGGACAGGCAACATGTCGAGAATCGCCCTTGTGGACGACGACAGGAATATCCTCACGTCGGTTTCCATCTGTCTCGAGGCCGAGGGCTTTGAGGTCGAAACGTATAATGACGGTCAGTCCGCGCTGGATGCATTCAACCGTCGCATGCCGGACATGGCGGTGCTCGACATGAAGATGCCGCGCATGGATGGCATGGAACTGTTGCAGCGCCTGCGCACCAAGACGCAGATGCCGATTATCTTTCTGACATCCAAGGACGACGAGATCGACGAAGTTCTGGGCCTGCGGATGGGGGCTGATGACTACGTCAAGAAGCCGTTTTCCCAGCGCCTGCTGGTTGAACGCATCCGCGCCCTGCTGCGACGCCAGCAGGTACTTGACGGTGCGGTCGAGCCCGTGACCGAAGAAAACAAGGTGATGATCCGCGGCAACCTCGAGATGGACCCGCTGCGGCATTCAGTCAAATGGAAGGGCAATGACGTCACACTGACCGTCACCGAGTTCCTGTTGCTGCAGGCGCTGGCGCAGCGGCCGGGCTTCGTCAAGAGCCGCGACCAGCTCATGGACGTGGCCTATGACGATCAGGTCTATGTGGATGATCGTACAATAGACAGTCATATCAAGCGGTTGCGCAAGAAGATGCGCGCGGTTGACGATGAATTCTCTTCTATCGAAACGCTTTACGGGATCGGCTATAAATATAACGAGGCCTGAAAACAGGCCTGCCAAGAGCAGAGGTGACATCGAAGATGGCTGCACAGGCCGATCTTGTTCTGGGCGACGATTGGGTCCGCCCTGAAAGCGCCGTTGAAAGCGAGGTCCAGAAGCGCCGCGCACGGCGCGGGGTGTTCAGCATTTATCGCTCGCCACTGGCGCGCAAGATCGTGATGTTCAACCTTGTCGCGCTGATGTTGCTGGTCGGCGGGGTTCTGTTTACCAATCCATTCCGCGACAGCCTGATGGCGCAGCATGAACGCACCCTGATTACCAAGGCCGAGATTATCGCCGACGTCATATCGGGGGCAGGGGGCATGGACGTGGCTGGCCCCGCCCTGGTGCAGGCGCTGACGCTTGACCCCGACACCGAGCTTCTGGTTTTCCGCCCCGATGCCACGCTGATGGAGCGCAAGAGCGGCGCGCGGCGGTTTTCGACCCCGGCGCGGCTTGACGGCGTTGACCAGCGCTCGACTGTCATCAGTGATTTTCTGACGCGCGTGTGGTCAGGCCTGACCTTTGTGACTGGTGCGCGGCTGATCTCTGGCTCTGATGAAGCCGGCGCCGCGACGGTGGAGCGTCTGCTGTTCACTACGGCCAGCGGTTTTTCGGACAGCCATGTGGACCGCGATCCGGGCCACGAAATGTTCATTACCGTGGCCGCCCCGGTCCTGTATGGGGGGGAATACGTGGGCGCGGTGGTGCTGCGCACCGATGCGACGACCATTGACATGTTGATGCGGCATGAGCGTGAACAGGTGTTGCAGATGTTCCTGATTGCGCTGATGGTATCCATTGGCCTCAGTTTCGCGCTGGCGGCGACCATCGCCAATCCGCTGGCGGATCTTGCCATGGCGGCCGAGCTGGGCCGGTCCCGCAACGCCCGCCATGTGGCCCCGGGGCGGGTGCGAATCCCCGATCTGACCGGGCGTCCGGATGAGATCGGGCGCCTGTCACAGGCCATGCGCGGCATGGTTTCCGCGCTGTATGACCGTATCGAGGTGAACGAACAGTTCGCCGCCGATGTCTCGCACGAGATCAAGAATCCGCTTGCGTCGTTGCGTTCGGCGGTGGGCACGCTGCGCATGGCCAAGCGCGAGGATCAGATACAGCGCCTGCTCGATGTGGTCGAACACGATGTGCGGCGCATCGACCGGCTGATCTCGGACACGTCGAACGCGTCCCGGCTGGACAGTGAGCTGGTCAAGGAGGAGGAAGAGGAATTCAACCTCAGCAAGACGCTGGAGAACATCAGCGAGCATCTTTCGCTGGAGGCCGCGTCAAAGGGTGTGGAATTCATCAAGGCGCTGCCGGATGAGCCGATCTTCATCACGGGGCTGGAGGCCCGCCTTGCGCAGGTCTTCGTCAACCTGATCTCGAATGCGATCTCGTTCTGCGATCATGGTGACGCGGTGCGCATCTGGGCTCGAAAGCGCGACAACCGTGTTCTGGTGGTGGTCGAAGACACCGGCCCCGGCATTCCAGAGCAGGCGCTGACCAGGATATTCAAGCGCTTCTATTCCGAGCGCCCGGAAAAGCAGTTCGGCAATCATTCAGGCCTTGGGCTGGCGATCTCGAAACAGATCGTCGAGGCGCACAATGGCGTGATCTGGGCCGAGAACATCCGCCAGCCGGGAGCCGATGAAACGACCGAGCCGCTTGGTGCGCGGTTCGTGGTCGGTCTGCCTCTGTGACGCTGTCGCCTGGCGGCAGGCACTCCGCGGGCGATGTTAATGACGCAGAAATCATGTTGCACGCCAGCGCAGTTGCCCTGCGCGTTGGCACCGAGTGGCGGGGAGTGCTGATCACCGGCCCGTCCGGAGTTGGAAAATCCGCGTTGGCGCTGGAGTTGATGGCCCTTGGCGCCCGTCTGGTGGCCGATGACCGCGTGAATCTGCGTCGGCTTGGTGACCTTCTGATGGCAAGCGCCCCGCAAGCCATCATGGGGCAGATCGAAGCGCGCGGAATCGGGATTGTCTATGCGTCAGCTTTGGATACGGTGCCGATCGTGCTGGTGATCAAGCTAGGGGGGGATCAGACAGAACGCCTGCCACCTGCACGCCGAATTGAGTTGAACGGACTGAGGTTGCCCTACATCTGCGCTACAGGAAGCATGAGGGTGGCACCTGCGGTCGTGCAGGTGTTGCGTGGCGGCATGATGGATCCGGACAGATGCGATGAATGACATGACCAACCCGGTCTCCGCGCCCCTTGTATTCATCACCGGACCCGCGGGGGCCGGGCGCGGAACCGCTCTGAACGCTCTCGAGGACATGGGCTTCGAGGCGATTGACAACATTCCGCTGTCGCTGGTACCGCAACTTCTGTCGGGGCAAACGGCAATGCGGCCCCTGGCACTGGGCATCGATCCGCGCACACGCGACTTTGGCGTCGATGCGTTCCTGGATATGCTCGAATCGATTGCGCGCGATGCCACGCAATGGGTTGAATTGCTGTATCTGGATTGTGGAACGCCGACCCTCTTGCGGCGGTTTTCCGAAACGCGGCGCAGGCACCCCATGAGCGATGGCGAGTCGGCTGCCGAGGGGATCGGGCGCGAGATCGCGCTGCTGGCGCCGATCCGGCAGCGCGCCGATTATCTGATCGACACCTCCGAGATGAGCCCGCACGACCTGCGCGCCGCCATGGGCCGCTGGTTCGGGATCACCGGCTCATCAGCGATGACGGTCACGGTGCTGTCGTTTTCCTACAAGCGCGGGCTGCCGCCCGAGGCCGATCTTGTGTTCGACTGCCGCTTTCTGCGTAACCCGCACTGGCAGCCTGATCTGCGCCCGCTGGATGGCCGTGACCTGCGCGTGGCCGACCATGTGCGCGAGGATCCGCGCTTTGCGGATTTCTTCGCCCGTGTGCGCGGACTGGTGGAACTGATGCTTCCGGCCTGCGCTGAGGAAGGCAAGGCCACGCTGAATATCGCCATCGGTTGTACCGGTGGACGCCACAGGTCGGTGATGGTCACCGAAAAGCTCTCGCAGACCCTTGCAGACCAGGGTTGGCGGGTGTCTAAACGCCACAGGGAATTGCAGCAGGATGCGGCACTGCCGCCGGTATGACATGAACGGAGTGTCGGGTCTGATCGGAATTGTGATCGTGGCGCACGGCGGGCTGGCGCGTGAGTACCTCGCAGCGGTCGAGCATGTGGTCGGCAAGCAGGCGGGCATGCGGGCTATTTCCATTGAGTATGATCATGATCGGGGTGGTAAGCAGGCCGAAATCGCCGCCGCCGCCGATGCGGTCGACAGCGGGCATGGAGTCGTTGTCGTCACCGACATGTTCGGCGGCTCGCCATCGAACCTGTCGGTTCCGGCGTGTCTGGCGCCGAACAGGCGCATCCTTTACGGCGCCAATCTGCCGATGCTGATCAAGCTGGCCAAAAGCCGGCGATTGCCGGTCGCCGAAGCGGCCGCGCGCGCGCTCGAAGCCGGGCGCAAGTATATCAATGCCATTGCATATGACGGGCAGGGGGTCTGAGCGGGCAGCGTCGGGCTATCTGGCGCTGACCTTGGGGCGGCAGTGGTCCGGGGAGAGGTCATGATCGAAAAGGTCTTGCAGATTGTCAACGAAAAGGGGCTGCACGCGCGCGCCTCGGCGAAATTCGTTGAGGTGGTTGAAAGCTTTGATGCCAGTGCCGAGGTCGAAAAGGACGGGATGAGCGTGTCGGGGGATTCGATCATGGGCCTGTTGATGCTGGCCGGATCGCGCGGAAGTTCGATCATCGTGCGGGTGTCGGGCCCGCAGGCCGCGCCGCTGGCCGACGCGCTGGAAACCCTGGTGCACAACCGCTTCGGCGAGGACATGTAGCCAGCGTTTCGGGCGCGCCGACTGGCACTGCCCCCGCTGAAGCGTGCGCGCTGTTCCCGCGTTCAGCGCGTCGGAACCGGGGTTTCGCCGCGATAGTCGTAGAAACCCCGCTGGGTCTTGCGGCCCAGCCATCCGGCCTCGACGTATTTCACCAGCAGCGGGCAGGGGCGGTACTTGGTGTCCGCAAGCCCGTCGTGCAATACGTTCATGATCGCCAGGCAGGT
>SKKS01000157.1 GCA_007123625.1 Paracoccaceae bacterium | reverse complement strand
GATGGCCAGATGTCGATCTTGACCCAATGCGCGGGATGGAGCAGTGCAACATCGCGTATCCTACCCAGGCGACGTGCTATCTGGGATGGTGTTGCAACCATGGCGCGGCTGTCGAAAGCCCAAAACCGGGCGCCCGAAATGCTGTACGGGCCGCTCTTCGAGAGTTTGGGCCAGCAGGCCAAACAAGGGATCGTGGATCTGATCGGGCGGCCTGTCTTGCTCGTCCAGTCGCATGGCGACCTGCATCTGAGCAATCTGATCATCGCGCCTGATGGCGTGACGTATGGCATCGATTTCGAGGATTGGTTCGAACGGCCTGTTGAGCATGATCTAGCGCGCTTGCTGACGCATTTCATGACGATGCTGGGACCGCAAGATGTGGATGGAATGCGCGTACTGCTTTTGCGCGCCCACGAGGCGCTGATCGACGCCTTTCGGCCCGAGATGCAGATAGATGTATCTTTATTAAGGGCTCACATGGTGCTCGATGCTTTGGTCTATTGGGTGGATTGTGCCGACCCCGCATCGCTGACGACGCGTATGGGGCGCTCACGGTTCAAGCGGACGGCGGCGTTTGCAGAGGCGATTATCCTGGACTCACGCCTGGATTAGGCGCTGCTGACTTGCGGTACATATGCCAACCTCCCGTCCGTGCGCTATGGCAAGGAGCAAGGCAGCCGCTTTTTCCGCGCGGGCCGACTTCCGTGTCCCCGCGCCATGATCAGCCCGCCCACTTGATATGGCGGGCCAGGATCGCGGCTCGATGATCGAATGTATGGGCCCCTAGCACGATCGCGCGCGCGCGCGCAGCGCGATCCAGCCAGCGCGCAGGGCGCTCCATGCAGTCGCGCACCTGCGCAGCGAAGTCCTCGGGCGTGGCGGCCGTCGCAATCGTATCCCCGAAAATCTCCGCCAGCCCCGCGACCGGATCTGTCAGGATCGGGGTGCCGACCGCGCTGCCGTCGAACAGCCGGTTCGACAGGAACCCGTTTTCGCGCATGCTGTCCCAGTGATCGTTGAGCAGGAGCATGTGGCGCGCATAAAGCTCTGGCAGTTCGGCATTGCCGACCACGACGCCGCGCACCATGCCCGGCGGCACAATCCCGTCCCAGCCGCCGCCATGCAGCGCCAGCGGCAGCTGCGACTGCAGGCACCACTTGACCATGGTGCGGTATTCCTTGCGCGAATTGCCCACGAACAGGCATTCGGAGCGGCGCTCTGCATCGAAGGCCTGTCCGAACCGAGTGACGTCCGTGGCCTGGTGCAGCACGCTGACATGAGTGTGGCCTTGCGCGCGCAGGGCGGCGGCATGGACATCGGAGGCGACGAAGACATGGTCGTAATCGGCGTATTCGTCCGCGACGATGCGTTCGGGATGCGAGATCACCCACATCAGGTTGATCTTGCTGCGGTCGATCTTGACCCGGTAAAGCCCGCGTATGGTCAGCACCACATCCTCATGGGTGCGGCTGGCGTACCAGTGGTCGGCGGTGTCGACATTGGCCTGGTGGCCCAGCCGCTCGAACGCCCCGGCCAGCGACGTGGCGAAATGGAAATCCCCCCAGAGCGGTGCCTCCTTGAGGTCGGGCGTCGCGATCTTGATGCGGATCGCCAGTTTTTCAAGCGGGCGGGCAATGGCCGAAAGCGCCTCGGGCAGCCGTTGCGCCCCCGGCAGGAAGGTCAGATGCCCCCCTTCCAGAACGAAATCCGACCCTGCGATTCCCAGCACGAAGCCGCAGGTTGTCAGCGCACCCGTCACCGCAGGGGGCAGGATCAGCGTAAAGCGCCCGTCATCGCGCGCGCGCGCCGTGGCTACGGCAAGGATGCCGTCATCATTGACCGCGATGACCGCCACATCCCGCCCCGGATGGCGCAGGTTGCGTGCCCGGCCGGTGACCAGCCCGCCCAGCACCCGCTCCACCCGGCCGGACCAGCCGCCGACCTGGACCGGCAGCGGCGGGGCGTCGGCCCAGACCAGCCGCACGTCGCGGTCCGGGCGCGGCTCCAGCAGGAAGCGCCTGGTCCCGCCGATTTGCCGAAGCGGCAGCGCGGTGCCGTCCGTGCCCTGCACGGCCAGCCCCGGCGCGCCCCGGCCGATCACCACGCCGTCGTGCAGCAGCGGCACGGGTCCATGCTCAGAAACGGCCATCGCGCACCTCGCGTTCGGGGGTATCGTGCAGGATCCGGTAGAGCGCATGCGCCAGACGCTCGCGCACCAGATCCGGATGCCAGGCAATCGCATGCACCCGCCGGGCGCGTGTGCTCAGGCGGGACATGGCGGCGCTGTCGCTCAGCAGCTTCTGCGTCTTTTCGTGCACCCAGACCGGGGCGGGGTTGGCGATCTCGAAGGCGGCGCGCGCGGCGATCCAGTCCTGCGCCATATCTTCCTGTCCCGGCGCTTCCTGCCCGGATGCGGATGCCCCGGAAACAGCCCCTTGGGGCGCGCGTATGGCAACCGGTGTCCCGCGGGCCATCTGCGCGCCCAGAAGGGCCTGCTCGAAGGGCGACAGCGCGGCGACCGGGCCAAGCGCGATGGCCAGCGTGACCCGGTTCAGCGCAGGGGGCAAGGTGGTGGGCAGGGAGGTGGAAAGGGCCGGGCCGGGGGCAAGCCGCTCGATCCGGCCGCGCAGGGCCAGGGTCCAGCCACTGCCCCCGTCCGGAGGCAGCAGCAACCCCCCGCGCTGGCGGCCCGCAGCGTCCAGCAGCCCCGCGCGCGCGCGCGCGGGGCCCAGAACCAGAGCAAGCGGATCGCCCGCGTCCGCAGGCGGCGGCTCCAGCGGCAGGGCACCCAGATCGAATTCCATGCCCGGGCGGCACAGCGATCGCAGGCAACTGCCCGCGCCATTGCCGTGCAGCTGCCAGACCAGCCGCGGGTCCAGCCCGCGCAGCGCTTCCAGCCAGCCGCGCTCCGGGCCAAGCGCCAGCACAGCACGCCCTTGCAACAGCCCGCCCAGGGCCGCCGCCAGCCGTTCCGGGCGGCGGCCCAGATCGGCGGGGATGTCGTGGCGCGTGAGCACGCCCTGATCCACACCCGGGCCCATACCGGCGGCGGGGGCATCCAGGGCAGGATCGTCGGGCGCGAGCATCGACGGGTCCGCCCCCAGCATCACCAGATCGATGTCGGCCAGCGGGGCGGCCAGCGCGGTCAGGCTTTGCGCCAGCAGCCGCGTCGCGGCATCGGGGGCGCCGCCGTCTGGCCCGCAGCACAGCACCGTGATCCGGCCGCGCCCCGGCCAGGGCAGCGCCAGACGCTCGTGGCACTCTTCCAGTCGGCGGCGGGTCTTGGCATTGACCGCATCCGTTGCATTCGACCCGGTGAACAGGTGCGTCACCTGCCCCCAGGCAATGTTGCGCCGGTAGAACACGCCGATATGGTCCACGAACAGGGGCCGGAAGATCGATGTGTAGCGCAGCACCAGATCCCAGTCCTGCAACCGGGGCATGTCCGTATCGAAGCCGCCCATCCAGTCATACAGCGCCCGGTGATGCACGATCGTGTTGAGATCGATGAAATTCTTCGACGTCAGCGCCGTGGGCCGGAAGGGCGCGCGCGCGATCCGGTCCAGATGCACACGCGCGCCGCGGATCTCGGTATCCAGATAGGCGCTGTAGGCCATGGGCCGGCCGGGGTCGGCCAGCAGCGCGCGCAGCATCGTGTCCAGAAACAGCGGATGCCAGATGTTGTCGCTGTCCAGATAGGCGATGTAATCGCCGCGCGCATGGGCCAGTCCCTTGTTGCGCGCGCCCGACCCGTTGGACTTGAGGAATTTCATGTAGCGGATGCGCCGATCGTCGAAGCCGCGCACCACATCGGCGGTGCGGTCCTCGGAAGCATCGTCGCAGATGATCAGCTCCCAGTTCGGATATGTCTGTTCCAGAACGCTCTGGATTGCCTCGCCGATGGTGAAGGCGCGGTTCCAGCTGGGCATGATGATGCTGACCAGCGGGGCGCGCGTCAGCGCGGTGGCAAGGATCTTCCGGCGCTGGTCATGTTCATCCTGCACGACCGCGGTCTGCGCGTCCTCCGACAGATCCAGCCGCGCCAGCCAGGCCGCATAGATCGCGGTGCTGCCGGGCTGTGCAAAGGTGGGCGGGGGAAGCGCCCCCTGCACGGGCCGGGGTGGCGGCGACAGCCTGTCGGCGGGGTGCGGGGGCGGGTTCCCGGATGCAGGCATGTCGTGGCGCAGCAGGTCCTGCGCCAGTGGCCGGGCCAGCCCCTGCAGCGTGTCCAGCGCCCCGCGTCCGTGGGTTTCCTCCAGCGCCAGCTCCAGTGCAAAGGCGCAGGGCAGGCGGCCTTTGGCGATCGCGGCGGCCACGGCGGGATAGGCGTTGCGCGCGGCGCGTTCGTCGAAAAGCGGTCCGGGCCCGTAACCGGCCCGCGCGCCAGTGTCGCGATAATGCGCCAGCAGGGCGGCGGGGGCGGCCAGCGCGAAGGTGTCGGGATGCGCCCAGCGATACCAGAACGGATCGAACCGATCATCGGGGTCCGTGCAGAAACTGTCGAACCGCGCCTGCGCCCGCGCCAGCATCGCATCGGAGAGCGCCTCTGCGGGCAGGGCGCGGGTGGCGGCGTGCACCACCTGATCGCTGCCGCGGATATCATAGCTGGCCAGCGCCGTGCCGTCCGGCGCCGTCACCGTCAGATGGCAGGGACCGGGCAGGGTGGCGGTGATCTCTCGGGGCCGCGCCGCGTCCGCGCGTGCCGCCAGTGCCACCCCGTCAGCATGCAGCAGCGGCAGAGATGCGCCCGAGGGGGGCGCTTCGGGCGCGGCATCCGCAGTGGCATCGGGGGCGGCGGGGTCGTCCTGCGGTCCGCGCAGACGCAGGCACAGCTCCAGCCCGCGCAGGTCCACGACCTCGACCCGTGCCTGCCCCTGGCCCAGCGTAAAGGCCACCGGCGCGCCATCAAGAAGCCGCGCCGCGTCCCCCGCCTTGCGGCCGAAGAAGACATGGGCCGCATGCGGGCGTCCGTCGCGCAGCCCGAGCGGGACAGGCAGGCGGAACCCCTGCAGGCCGCCGCTGCCGAAGCCCGACACCGGGCGGTCCAGCGCGACCGGTTGCAACGGCCCGTTGTCGAAGCGGATCTGCACCTCCGTGCAGCCGGTGGCCCAGCCCGCGATCGCACCGCCGGCATCAAGATAGGCCACGCCCTCCTCGGGGTCCTGCGACAGGGCGGACATCCCGGCGTCGGCGCCCCCGCGCAGCCGGACACGCTTGAGCACCGGCCCGTCGCTGCCCAGCCGCAGCACCATCTCGTGGGGTTGTCCGTCGCGCAATCGGGCCGGAGGTGTGGCGTTGAAGCCACAATGGCGCGGCCCCAATCCGGCCGCCAAGACATCGTTGCGGGCGATGTCGGCCAGAATGGTCATCTCGGGGCGGCCGTCGACAAACAGGCTCAGCAGCGCGGGCTGGCTCGGCTCTTGCGGATCATGGGCCCAGCCGACAATGCGGTGGGCGTCGAACCGGTCCAGATAGCCGTATCTGTTCCGCCAGCGAAAATGGCGGGTCAGATTCAGCAGCCTTGCCTTCATCCCCATGATACAAAGCCTTTTTCCAATACCCGCTTGCGTTCCGCTGCCCCTGTTGACAGCATGTCCTGCAGGGCGGCACTGCTTTGCCCATGCCCCCGCGCAGACCCTGCCTATCTGCCGCACAGGACACGGCGGTGCAACCGCATTGTCCGGATTGTCTTCCACGTCGGAAAGACAGCCGGGCCAGGCGATTGATCGAGCGGTTGCCGGAAGCCGGGAATCAGGCAGGAAATTTGCAGAATTTTTCGATGACAGTTGCTGTTCCGGTTTGCTAGGTTCCGCGCAGGTGCTGAATGGCGCGGATGCTTCAAGATCATAATTCGGGCGGGGACGACATATGCCAACAGTTATCGGACGGCTGACGCCGGGTGCCGACACGATTATCGGAACCAATGCCGACGAGATCATCGAGGTACCCCAAGGGATCAACAACCTGTCGGCCGATGACGTGATCGATGGCGGCGGCGGGCATGACGTGCTGCTGTTCGAGCGCGAGGCTGCGCTCAACATCACCGAGGCGCTGCTGGTCGGGGTCACCCGGATCGAGGAATTCGACGTCCGCGCTTCCAGAGATGTGTATATCCGGCTGAT
>SKKS01000333.1 GCA_007123625.1 Paracoccaceae bacterium | reverse complement strand
GGCCTGCGGGCTTGTCAAACCCCCGGTGCCAGGGCGTAGGCGCCGGGGGGGCACCGGTTTTCAGGTCACGCGCGCGCGGGTGCGGTATTCGGGGCGGTCCCACAGCCGGTCGGTCATCACTTCGGCCAGCACCTGAACCGCACGATCCACATCGGTCGGGTGCAGATACAGCGGCGTGAAGCCGAAGCGCAGGATATCGGGCGCGCGGAAATCGCCGATCACCCCGCGCGCGATCAGCGCCTGCATAATGGCATACCCTTCGGCGTGGTGAAAGCTGACCTGGCTGCCGCGCCGCGCCGCATCGCGGGGCGAGGCCAGCGCCAGCCCGGAGCAGGCGGCTTCGACGCCGGCGATGAAGCGGTCCTGCAACTCCAGCGAACGGGTACGCAGATCGGCCATGTCCACGCCATCCCAGACGTCGAGCGCGGCATCCAGCGCGGCCATCTGCAACACTGGGGGCGTGCCCACGCGCATCCGCTCCACGCCTCGCGCCGGGCGATAGCTCAGGTCGAAGGCAAACGGCTCCTCATGCCCCAGCCAGCCCGAAAGCGCCGGGCGCGCGGTTTCCGCATGGCGCGGGGCGACATAGATGAAGGCCGGGCCGCCGGGCCCGGAATTAAGGTACTTGTAGGTGCAGCCCACCGCGAAATCCGCGCTCGCCCCGGCCACATCCACCGGAAAGGCGCCTGCGGAATGTGCCAGATCCCAGACCGTGACCACACCGGCGGCATGCGCGCGCCGGGTCAGCGCGGCCATGTCATGGCGCCGACCCGTGCGGTAATCGACTTCGGTCAGCATCAGCACCGCTACCGAGCCGTCGATGGCTTCTTCCACCGCGTCGGGAGTGACGGTGCGCAATTCGTACCCGTCGCCCAGTGTCCGGCACAGCCCTTCGGCCATATAAAGGTCGGTGGGGAAGTTGCCGGTGTCCGACAGGATCACCCGGCGATCCGGCACCATTTCCAGTGCCGAGGCCAGCGCCTGATAGACCTTGATCGACAGCGTGTCGCCCAGCACCACATGCCCCGGCTCCGCCCCGATCAGGCGCCCGATCCGGTCTCCGATGCGGCTGGGCATTTCCATCCATCCCGCGCGGTTCCAGCCGGTGATGACCATCTTGCCCCATTCCTCGGTCATCACCTTGCCGACGCGGGCGCTCGCGGCGCGGGGCAGGGGACCAAGCGAGTTGCCGTCCAGATAGATAATGCCGTCGGGCAGGTCGAACAGGGCGCGGGTGGCGTCGAAATCGGTGGGCATGGGGGTCCGCTCCGCTCTGGTGTTGATGCCCTGTTCTACCACCGCACCCCAGCAAGGAAACCCCTTGCCTGCCTGTCCGCCGCCGCGCGCCAGGTTGTGGCGCCCATCACGAAGATCCCTGCTCCGGCGGCCAGGGCGACCACAGCCGCACCGTCTATGTTGGCGACCACCACGCCGACCAGCGCCCAGATCACTGTCACGCCGTACAGCGCCGCGCGCCGCAGCCGGATCTGGACGCTCACGGCGATCACGATCGCAAGCATCAGCGCCAGCAGCGCGGCCGGGACGGGCCCGACAACGCCATACCCCGCCAGCATCAGGCCCACCGACACGCAACTCGCCGCCGTCAGCCAGCCCGCATAGACCGCCACCGGCGCCGCCCCCAGCCAGCGCGAAAGGCCGTCGCCCTGCGGCAGGCGCCACAGCGCCACCAGTGCGCCCGCCAGCATGGCCCAGATCAGAACCGTGGCCCAGACCGCGCTGGCATTGGCTACGGCGATCCACGCGCTGCCCACGCCCAGGCTGACGATCAGCGCGCCCCTCGGCGCGTCCCACGCCGGGTCATCTCGGCGGGCCACGATCCCGGTCACCGCCATCGCGATCAGCCACAGATAGATCAGCCCCCAGATGCCAAAGGCATAACCCGCAGGCTGCACCGGCGGGTTGCGCTGGGGGATGGGGAACAGATCCGGGTCGAAGCCACTAAACCCTTCGGTCAGATAGGGCGAAATGACAAAGGCCAGCGTCACCAGCAGCACCAGCGCGGCGCGGAGGGTGGGAAGGAATGGCATGGCGGTCGGGCTTGCGTCTTTCATGTCTGTCGAACTAGTGCGTATCCCGTCGGGTTCCACGGGCGCGTTAGAAACCCGGCCAGACGCTGCCGCGCGCCATTCTGCGTCTGGTGCCCGCCTGTGCGACGGCACAGGCGGCGCCCGCAAGGGGTGCAGGGACGGGCGGGTGGGTGCGGCTTGCGGGCGCTTCGTTGCCGGTCCGCGCCGCACGCCCGATCATGCCAGCGCCGCCAGCGCCGGTGTCAGATCGCCGTAGCCAGTGAAGCGCCGCTCATATGCCAGCCCCAGCCGTGCCGCGCAGTCCTGCGCGTTTCGGTCCAGCGCGGGATCGTTGGTCTGCGCGAGATAGACCAGTTTCTCGTAATTGCCGAACATCATTGCGATCAGTTCGGGGTGGCGGTCGAAGCCCATCGGTTTCCAGACAAAAGCATCGAACTGCCGCACCAGAAAATCGGTCAGGTAAAAGGCCGTGATCTCGGAGTCGGCATGGGCGTCGAAGCGTTCCACCCCTTCGAAGAACGCGTAGCAATGCGGCCCCGCCACCATCTCGACCCCCAGCGCCGCGCAGCGGGCCTGTAACAGCCCGCCGGTGCCGCAATCGGCATAGACCACGAAGATGCGCGCGTAGCGGTCGCGCAACCGCGCCACCGCCGCTTCGACCGCATCGGGGATCCGGTCGGGCCACAGGTGCAGGTTTGCGGGCAGGCAATGCAGGTCCATGTGGTCCCAGCCATTGGCGGCCTTCAGCGCCAGAATCTCGCGCGCCAGCGCCCCGCAGGCCAGCAGCAGCACGCGCGCGCTTGTGTTCGCCTCTGCCCGCGTGTCCAGCCCTTGTTCGGTCAGTGTCCGGTCATCGATGGTCATGCCTTGCGCTCCGCAGCCTTTGCCGCGTTCCACAATGCATCCATTTCCGCCAGATCGCTGTCCTGCGGGCGACGTCCCGCAGCCGCCAGCGCCGCCTCGATAGCGCGGAACCGGCGGGTGAACTTGGCGTTGGCGTCGCGCAGGGCGGCTTCGGGGTCCACGTCCAGATGGCGCGCCAGATTGGCCATGACGAACAACAGATCGCCGAATTCTTCGGCCACCTTGTCGGGGCCAAGGCTGTCGCGGGCTTCGACCAGCTCGCGGCTTTCCTCGGCGATCTTGTCCAGGACCTCGCCCGCCTCGGGCCAGTCGAAGCCGACCCGCGCGGCGCGTTTCTGCAGCTTTACGGCCCGCATCAGCGCCGGAAGCCCCAGTGCCACATCGTCCAGCACACCGCTCGCGCCGCGCTGGGCGCGCTCGGCGGCCTTCACCCGCTCCCAGTCGCGGGTCTGCTGTTCGGCGGATTTGTCGCGCGAGTCCGGGCCGAACACATGCGGGTGACGCGCCACCATCTTGTCGCCGATCCCGCGCGCAATGTCGTCGAAGCCGAAGTGCCCGGCCTCTTCGGCCATCTGCGCGTGATAGACCACCTGCAGCAGCAGATCCCCCAACTCGCCCCGCAACTCGGCCCAGTCCTGCCGATCGATCGCGTCGGCGACTTCGTACGCTTCCTCGATGGTATAGGGCGCGATCGTGGTGAAATCCTGCGCGATATCCCAGGGACAGCCGGTTTCCGGGTCACGCAGCGCGCGCATGATCGCGCGTAACCGGGCCACCGGGTCGGCCTGCGGGTCGGCCTGTAGGTCGATTGCCGCCGAAACCTTCGCATCCTCCATTGAACTTGCCTCCGGATGTGCCAACACTGCCCCGGTATCCTTCATGCCCGACCCGGAGTCCACCATGCCCGTGATCAACCGCATTGCCGAATTCGCGCCCCAGCTGACGGAATGGCGCCAGCACCTGCACCGGCACCCCGAACTGGGTTTCGACTGCCACCAGACCGCGGGGTTTGTGGCCGCGCGGCTGCGCGACTTCGGGGTGGACGAGCTGCACGAGGGGATTGCGACCTCGGGGCTGGTGGCGATCATCGAAGGGCAGGGCGAAGGGCCGACGACCGGGTTGCGCGCGGATATGGACGCGCTGCCGATCACCGAGGCGACCGGGGTTGCGCATGCCTCGACCGTTGCGGGCCGGATGCACGCCTGCGGCCACGACGGGCATACGACCATGCTGCTGGGGGCTGCTCGCTACCTGGCCGAGACGCGAAATTTTGCAGGCCGTGTCGCGCTGATCTTTCAACCGGCCGAGGAAGCGGGCGGTGGCGCGGGCGTGATGTGCGACGAGGGTGTGCTGGAGCGTTTCGGCATCGCGCAGGTCTATGCGTTGCACACTTTTGCCGGGGCGCCCGCGGGGCGGTTCATGGGGCGTCCCGGGCCGATGCTGGCGGCGGTGGACACGCTGACGGTGAAGGTCACGGGACGGGGTGGCCACGGTGCCCACCCCGAGGATTGCGCCGACCCGGTGGCGGCCATCGTCGCGATGGTCGGTGCGCTGCAGACCATCGTCAGCCGCAACCGCAAGGGCACGGACGCGCTGGTGCTGTCGGTGACCCAGATCGAGGCCGGCGCCAATGGTGCCGACAACATCATCCCCGAAAGCGGCTGGTTCCGCGCCACGGTGCGCACCTACGACGCGTCGGTGCAGGACATGGTCGAACGCCGGTCGGCCGAGATCGTGCAGGGCGTGGCCGCCGCCATGGGTGTGGGGGCGGATGTGACCTATGAGCGGGGCTATCCGGCAACGGTGAACGATCCAGGGTCGACGGAGCACGCGCTGCGGATCGCGGCCGAGGTCAGCGGCGACGCCGCCGACTGCGATCCGGTCATGGGGGCCGAGGATTTCTCCTACATGCTCGCGCGTCGCCCCGGGACCTATCTGTTCCTTGGGCAGGGCGCGGGCGTACCTGTCCACCATCCCAAGTTCGATTTCAACGACGCGGTGACGCCGCTGGGCGCAAGCTGGTTCGCACGGATGGTCGAGACCCTGCAACCGCGCCGCGCGGGGCGTGCGGTCTGAACTTGCGGAGCGCCCGCGTGCCGCGGGCGCAAGCCTTCTGGCACTTGCGTGCGGTACAAGGGGGCATTCTGCCCCCTCACCGGCCTTGCCGGCCGGTTTCACCCCCTGAGGATATTTGTGCACAGATGATGATCAGCGGGCCCGGTGTCGGGCCCGGTGGTTCGCCGCCAAGGCCCCGGACAAAGGGGACAGGCAAGCGCGATTCGGCAACGGAGCGGGTGTTTGCCCTGTGGGGTCAGTCGGTCTGTTCCGACTTGGTCCGGACAGGTGCGCCATAGAGTTCCAGTCGGTGCCCCATCAGGCGGTATCCCAGTCGTGCGGCGATGCGCTCCTGCAGGGCCTCGATCTCGGGGTCGCAGAATTCGATGACCTTGCCCGTTTCCATGTCGATCAGGTGGTCATGGTGTGCGCGCTGGCTGTCTTCGAACCGCGCACGCCCATCGCCGAATTCGCGCCGTTCCAGCAGGCCCGCCTCTTCGAACAGCTTGACCGTGCGATAGACGGTGGCGATGGAGATGCGCGGGTCGAGGCGCGTGGCGCGGGCGTGCAGGGCCTCGACATCGGGGTGGTCGTGGGCTTCGGCGAGCACCTGTGCGATGGTGCGGCGCTGCCCGGTCATGCGCAGCCCCTGCGATTCGATCCGCGCGATCAGGTCCCTAGCCAAAGGCTTCATGTGTCTGCGTTCCCGCCCATCGGTTGTCCGGGCACCGTCTAGCCTGTGATCGAGCCAGCCTAGCCGCGCGCCCGCTGAACAGCAACATGCGAGGCTGCGGAAAACCGCGATCACGCTTCGGGCAGGGAGCGCCAGCGCTGTTCCAGAGTTTCGATGGCGCGGATGCGGTCTTCGGTCTTGGGGTGACTCATCAGCCAGACCGGCGCGCCGCCGCGGGCGCCGACCAGCGCCTCGAGCTTGCGAAACAGCGCCTTTTGCGGCTCGGTGCCGATGCCCGATTTCTCGAGCAGTGCGGCGGCATAAGCGTCGGCTTCGTATTCGTCGGCGCGGCTCAGGCTTGCGGCCAGCAGCGTGGTGATTCCATTGGCGATCAGCACGCCCAGGCCCGGCAGAAAGCGGTTGAACACCGTCGCCAACGCCATGCGGATCGCATTCTGGCCCGAGAAGTCGATCATCCGCCGACGGGAATGTCCCAGCGCCACATGCC
>SKKS01000075.1 GCA_007123625.1 Paracoccaceae bacterium | reverse complement strand
CGCGCGCGAGGTCCGGCGCCGGTTCGACCCCGAAACCATCGCCGCCCTGGTGGATATCGCATGGTGGGACTGGTCGGCCGACCGGATCGGCCGCAATCTGCACGCGATCCGGGGCCGCGACCTGGATGCATTGAGGACCGCGCAATGACCCTGCCCTTTCCCCTGACACCCGAACCCGAACCGCTGGCGGCCGAGCGCGGGCGCAAGCTGTTCACCGGCCAGGTGGACTTCCTCAAGGGCGTGGTGGCGATGGACGGCCTGCCCCCCGGCGATCGCCCCGAGGTGTGTTTCGCCGGGCGCTCGAACGTCGGCAAATCCAGCCTCATCAATGCCCTGACCGGGCGCAAGGCGCTGGCGCGGACCTCGAACACGCCCGGACGCACGCAGGAAATCAACTTCTTCACCCTGGGCGACAGCCATTACATGGTGGACCTGCCCGGCTATGGCTTTGCCAAGGCGCCGGTGCCGGTGGTCGCGCAATGGCAGGCGTTGCTGCGCGCCTATCTGGCCGGGCGCGTGAACCTGCGACGCGCCTTCGTGCTGGTGGACATGCGCCACGGGATCAAGGAGGTGGACCACGAGATCATGGCCCTTCTGGACCGCTCGGCGGTCACGTTTCAGGTGGTGATGACCAAGGCCGACAAGATCGGCGCGGCAGCGCAGGACAAGACACTGGCGCAGGTGCGCGGCGCGCTGACCCGCCACCCGGCGGCGTTTCCGGAACTGCTTGTCACCTCTTCCGAGAAGCGCGAGGGGCTGGACACCCTGCGCGCGATCATCGCCGGGCTGGCCTGAGGCTTTTCCACAGCGGCCAATCGCGCTATGGCGCTTTGGCATCCCAGACCGGACACCGCCATCATGAAGAAGCAGACCGCCATGAACAAAGACTGGTTCGCCACCGCCCGCACCCTGTCCGAAGCCCTGCCCTATCTGCAGCGCTACACGGGCGCGATCGTCGTCATCAAGTTCGGCGGCCATGCGATGGGCGACGCCGCTGAAATGGCGGGTTTCGCCCGCGATGTGGTGCTTATGCGGCAGGTGGGCGTGAACCCGGTGATCGTCCACGGCGGCGGTCCGATGATCAACGACCTTCTGGGGCGGTTGGGGATCGAATCAAGCTTCGTGCGCGGCAAGCGGGTCACCGACGCGGCCACCATGGATGTGGTGGAAATGGTGCTGTCAGGGCTGGTCAACAAGCGGATCGTCCAGGCCATCAACGACGAGGGCGGGCGCGCGGTGGGCTTGTCGGGCAAGGATGCGCGGCTTATCACCTGCACCCCGGACGATCCGGAGCTGGGCTTCGTCGGGCGCCCCGATGTGGTGGATGCAGAGGTGTTGCAGCACCTGTTCGCGGGCGGATTCATCCCGGTGATCGCGCCGCTGGGCGCCGACGCGGCCGGTCAAAGCTACAACATCAACGGCGACACCGCCGCCGGTGCCATCGCGGCGGCACTGCGGGCGGATCGCCTGTTGCTGCTGACTGACGTGGCCGGGGTCAAGGATGCCACAGGCGAAGTCATGACCCAGCTTTCGCCCGAGGAGGTCCGCGACCTGACCGCGCGCGGAATCATTGCAGGCGGCATGATCCCCAAGACCGAAACCGCACTGGCGGCAATCGAGGGCGGTGTGCGTGCGGTGGTGATCCTGGACGGGCGGGCGCCGAATGCGTGCCTGCTGGAACTGTTCACCGAGCATGGCGCGGGCAGCCTGATCCGGGCCATGCCACCACGGGTTGCGCCACGTGACGCTCACGCTTGACGCGGTCGCCGAACGGGCGGCAGAGCATAACCTTGCAATCATGGGCACCTTGCGTCCCGAACCCGGCGACGGGCTGCCTGACGGCATGGGCACGCTGATCCTTCTGGGTCCGCACGAGCCCGGTTTCTGGCCTCATGTGACCACCGCGCCCGAATTCGCCGATGGCGCACCCGACCCGTTGGACCGCTGGTCGCGCCGGGTGATCGGGCGACTGGCCTGCGGTTTCGGTGGCAAGGCGCGCTTTCCTTTCGGTGGCCCGCCCTATGCGCCGTTCCTGGCCTGGGCCCTGCGGTCCGGGCGGGCGTGGTCGTCGCCGGTGGGAATGCTGGTGCATGACGTGGCGGGGCTGATGGTGTCCTATCGCGGGGCGCTGGTGTTGCGCGCGCAGGTGGACCTGCCTGACCCGCCCGCAGCACCGCCCTGCGACACCTGCGCGGACAAGCCTTGCCTGCATGCCTGCCCCGTCGGGGCGCTGGGGGCGCGCGACGCGGATGGTGTGGGTGCTTATGATCTGGGCGCTTGCCACGGGTTTCTTGACACCCCCGCCGGCGCGGACTGCCTGAACGCGGGCTGCAAGGTGCGTCGCGCTTGCCCCGTGTCGCAAAGCTATGGCAGAGTGGCAGCGCAGTCCGCCCATCATATGAGATATTTTCACCCGTGACCCTGCGCCTGATCCTGACCCGCCACGCCAAGTCCGACTGGGACGACCCGCTTGTCACCGACCACCAGCGGGTGCTGAACCCGCGCGGGCGCCGGTCCGCGCCCCTGATCGGGCGCTGGCTGGCCGGGAACGGCCATGTGCCCGCGCTGGCGCTGGTGTCAGACGCAAGGCGCACGCGCGAGACATGGGAGCTGCTGGCGCCCGAACTGCCCGGCGTGGTGCCGGTGCGTTTTCTGAGCGCGCTTTACGCTGCCTCGGCCCACACGATGCTGCGCGCGCTGGCGACCGCCGGGGAAAGCGCGGTCATGATGATCGGGCACAACCCGGGGATCGGCATGCTGGCCGCCGATCTGGCGACGCGACCGCCTGCGCATCCGGCATTCGCCCGCTATCCGACCTGCGCCACCGTGGTGCTGGAATTCGACGCCGACGAATGGGCGCAGCTGCACCCGCATTCCGGACAGGTGATCGATTTCGTGGTGCCGCGCGATCTGGAAGCAGTGGCCTCGGTCTGAGCAGGGTCCACGGGGCCTGGCCAGAGGGTACCCGCAGGCCGCGCCAACCCGCGCCCGGCGCGATTGCGCACCGGGCAAGAGGCAAGGCGCAGACGCGGCGCATCACACCACCAGATGCCCCGTTTCGCGCAGGAAACCCGTCAGCAGATCGGCATAGCCTTGCGGATCCTCGACGCAGGGCAGATGCCCGCATCCGCGCATCAGTTCGAACCGTGATCCGGGGATCAGGGCCAGCGTCTCGCGCATGAGGTCCGGCGGAGTCGATCCGTCATGATCGCCGCCGATGCCAAGCGCAGGCAGGCGCAGCGACGCCGTGGTGGTATAGAAATCCGTCCCGCCAATCGCCGCGCTGCACGCAGCGTAACCCACCGCAGGGGTCCGGGTGACCATGTGGCGCCACGCGGTCACATCGGGCGTGGCGCGGAAGCGGGGCGAGAACCAGCGCTCCAGCGCGGCATCGGCCAGCGCCTCGATCCCCTGCGTTTCCACCGTCCGCGTCCGGTCCTGCCATATCTGAGCGGTGCCGATCTTGGCGGCTGTGTTCGACAGCACCAGCGCACGGATCAGGTCCAGCCTTTTCACCGCCAGCCCCTGCGCCACCATGCCCCCCAGCGACAGGCCAACAAACACGCAGTCCCGGACCCGCAGGTGATCCAGAAGCCGTTCGGTATCGCGCACCAGTTGCCCCATGGCATAGGGGCCGGGCGGGCAGTCCGACAGCCCGTGCCCCCGACGGTCATAACGGATCAGGCGCAGCGATTGCGGCAGGCGCGCAATCACATCGTCCCACAGCCGCAGGTCCATGCCCAACCCGTTCGAGAACACCACCGGCGGGCCGCCTGCCGCCCCGTCGATCCTGTAATGCAGGCGAAGATCGCCCAGATCGGCCATCTGCATGTCAATCCTCCAAGGCCAGCGCACGGGCAAACACTGCGCGGTCCACATTTCCGCCCGACGCGATAACGATCACCGCATCGGCCGTCAGCACTTGCGGCTGGAACAGCGCCGCCGCCAACGCCACCGCGCCGCCCGGCTCGATCACCAGTTTCAGCCGCTCGAACGCGGCCCCCATGGCGCGCAGCGTGTCGCGGTCGGACACCACAAGGCCGGGGCCGCACAGGCGCTGCAGCACAGGGAAGGTCAGCGCACCCGGCGCGGGCGTCAGAATAGCATCACACAGGCCAGTGCGGGCGGTGTTTGATTGCGGCGCACCAGTGGCCAGCGAGCGCACGGTGTCGTCAAAGCCCTCGGGCTCCACCGGGCGGACGCGCAGCCCCGGCGCAGTGTCGGCCAGCGCCAGCGCGACCCCCGCCGTCAGCCCGCCACCGCCGCAAGGCACCAGCACATCGGCGCGAGCCACCCCTTCGGCTTCGGCCTGCTGCGCCAGTTCCAATCCGGTGCTGGCCTGGCCGGCGACCACCTGCGGATCGTCGAAGGGGCGGATCAGCGTCAGGCCCTGTTCCGCGATCAGTCGCGCGCCGATCTCCTCGCGCGGTTCGGTTGCGCGGTCGTGCAACACCAGCTCGGCGCCCAGCGCGCGGGTGGCGTCGATCTTGGTGCGCGGCGCATCCCGTGGCATCACGATCACCGCCCGCACGCCGTGCATCCGCGCCGCGAGGGCCACCCCCTGGGCATGATTGCCCGAAGACCACGCCAGCACGCCTTGCGCGCGCGCATCCGCAGGCAACGCCGACACCGCCGCGAACCCGCCCCGGAACTTGAAGCTGCCGGTGTGTTGCAGGCACTCTGCCTTGACCAGAACCCGCCGACCGGCAATGTCGTCCAGAAACGGTGACGACAGCAGCGGCGTGCGCCGCACCACCGGCGCCAGCCGCCGCGCGGCGGCAGCGATCATGGCGGCATCAGGGGTGATGCCGGCTTCGGCAAGGGCGCTCACAGGCAGTTTCCCAGCCATTCATGGACCGCGCCCACGGCCTGCGGCTCGTCCAGGAATGGCACATGGCCGCGGTCGGGCACCTCGGCGTACACCATATCGGGGCGGCGCGTGCACATCGCCTCGGCGGTTTCGGCTGACAGCAGGCTGGAATTCGCACCCCGGATCAGCGCCAGCGGCAGCGCTGCGCAGGCATCGAACATCGGCCACAGGTCGCCCGTGCCGCCGGTCATGGCCGCCATGAAGGCATCGCGCAAGGCCGGGTCATAGGTCAGCTCAAGCCCCTGATCGGTCGCGATGAAGCGGCGCTGCGCCTCGGCGTACCAGCGCTCGGACGGCACATTGGCGAATTCGTCCATGCTGTGCTGCATGGCCACAGCGGCGGCGGCATGGGTACGCGCAGCGGGCGTGCGTCCGATATACTGCACGATCCGGTCCAGCCCTGCAGCCTCGATCACCGGGCCGACATCATTCAGGCACACCCCGCGCAGCCGATCGGGCGCGGTGGCGCCCAGATACATGCCAATGATCCCCCCGCGCGACGTGCCCAGCAGCGCCGCGCGCTCGATGCCAAGGTGATCAAGCAGCGCCACCGCATCGGCGGCCTCGGTGGGCACAGTATAGGTGTCGGGGCCGGTCCACTCGGATTGCCCGCGCCCGCGATAATCCATGCAGATCATGCGCAGGGGCGGCAGATGCGGCGCCAAATAGTCGAAATCGCGTCCGTCACGGGTCAGCCCGGCCAGGCATAGAAGCGCCACGCCGTGGCCTTCGTCGGTGTAATGCAGGCGGGCGCCGTCGGGGGCGGTGAAATGGGGCATGAATCAAAGCCTTGAGACAAGTTCGGGAAGTGGGGAAAGATCGCACAGCACATGCGCGGGCCGCGCATGCAGCCGGTCCATAGGCGCGCCGTCGCGGTTGACCCAGACGGCGGTCAGGCCAAAGCCCGCAGCCGCGCAGGCGTCCCAACAGTTCGAGGACACAAACGCCACCTCGTGCGGAGGCAGGACAAGCGCGCGCTCGATCAACGCATAGACCCGGGGGTGGGGCTTGAACACGCCTGCATCCTCGACCGAGATGACCGCGGCCAGATGCTGCCCGATCCCGGCCGAGGCGACGGCTTCAGCGAGCATCGGCGGGTTGCCATTCGACAGGATCGCGCAGGGCAGTCCGGCAGCGCGCAATCGCGCCAGGGTCTGCGGCACCTCGCCATAGGCGGGAAGCGTGCGGTAAAGGGCCAGCAGATGCGCGCGCAAAGCCACGTCCCCGTCCAGTCCGGCCGCCTCAAGCGCCCAGTCCAGCCCGTCACAGGTAACTTGCCAGAAATCCGTGTGCGCCCCGGCGCAGGCCCGCAACCATGTGTATTCAAGCTGCTTGCGCCGCCAGCTTTCGGCGATCTGCGGCCAGCGCCCGGACCATGCAGCAGCGCTTGGTTCCGCAGCAGCAATCCGCGCCGCACCGGCAACATCGAACAACGTGCCATAGGCATCGAAGACACAAGCCTTGACCGGCATTTCGGGACTCCTTTGACGATTACAGTCGCACAGGCCGACGCCGGGTAAAAGAGGCCAGAACCCGGGGTTTGTCCCGAACGGGAATCCGGGTTACACTGCAGTCTTGCGTATGGAGCACCCGCCGGACACGCGGCCTCCGACAACTCACCCACCGAACAAAGGATTATCCATGACCCAGGCCAAAAGGGGCGACACGGTTCGTATTCATTACACCGGTACGCTGGACGACGGATCGGTGTTCGATTCCTCGGACGGGCGCGAGCCGCTACAGTTCACCATCGGTGCCGGGCAGATCATCCCCGGGCTGGAATCTGCGATCGAAGGCATGGCCGCCGGCGAGGAAAAGACCGTGACCATCCCGGCAACCGAAGCGTATGGCGATTACCAGCCGCAGGCGCGCCAGGGCGTTCCGCGCGAACAGATCCCCGACCACATCCCGCTGGAGATAGGCAGCCGCCTGCAGGTCCAGACCCCCGACGGCCAGGCGATGCCGGTAACCGTCACCGAAGTCAGCGACGAGGTGGTCGTGCTCGACGCCAACCACCCGCTGGCGGGCAAGGACCTGACCTTTGCGGTGGAAATCGTCGACGTCGATTGAACCTCCGGGCGATTGACCCGGATCAAGGCACAAGCGGGCATGTACTGGCAACATGGGCCGTCAACGGAGGTGGCCCATGAAGACATTGGAAGAACGCAAGCATCAGCTTGAAACCCGCCGCGCGGAACTGCTGGAACGCATGGTAGCGGTGGAATCCGAGCTGGAAACGCACAACACCCGCGACTGGGAAGACGCCGCCACAGAGCGTGAACAAGACGAAGTGCTTGAAGGCATGGGGCTGTCGGCACAGGCGGAAATCGTGCGGATCGATGCCGCACTCGACCGGATCGAAAGCGGCGACTACGGCGACTGTTCGATCTGCGGCGCCCCCATCAGCGAAGAGCGCCTGAATGTGCTGCCCTTCACCCCGTTTTGCCGCGACTGCGCACGCTGAACCTCGCCCACCCTCAAGCCCTGAATGCCGGGAGGGTTGGCGGGCATGCCGGGCTGTTGATCCATACGCAACCGCCCGCCCCTTCCCAAAGGGGCGGTTTTGATGTAAGGCCCGCGCATCTGTGACGTGACGCTCTGACTCCGGCGTGATGCGAAGGATAGGGGTCGGCGGCAATGGGGCCGCCATTGACACGGGAGACCCGGCAGGGGCCGGGAGCGCTCCCCAGAGGAAACGTTGAATGTTCAATATCGCCAAGAAATCGATCCAGTGGGGCCAGGAAACGCTCACACTGGAAACGGGCCGTGTGGCCCGTCAGGCCGATGGCTCGGTCATTGCCACGCTGGGGGAAACCAGCGTCATGGCCAATGTGACCTTCGCCAAGCAGGCCAAGCCGGGGCAGGACTTTTTCCCGCTCACGGTGCATTATCAGGAACGCTATTACGCTGCGGGCAAGGTGCCCGGCGGCTTCTTCAAGCGCGAGGCCCGGCCGAGCGAAAAGGAAACCCTTACTTCACGTCTGATCGACCGGCCCATCCGCCCGCTGTTCGTGGACGGGTTCAAGAATGAAGTTCTGGTCATCTGCACCGTGCTCAGCCACGATCTGGTCAATGAGCCCGACATGGTGGCGATGATCGCCGCTTCCGCCGCGCTGACGATCTCGGGCGTGCCGTTCATGGGACCGATCGCGGCCTGCCGCGTCGGCTTCGTCGACGGCGAATATGTCCTGAACCCCGATTGCGAGGACATGCACAAGCTGCGCGAGAACGGCGAGCAGCGGCTGGATCTGGTCGTTGCGGGCACCCGCGACGCCGTGATGATGGTCGAGTCCGAAGCCTATGAGCTGACCGAGGCCGAAATCCTGGGCGCGGTGAAATTCGCTCATGACAGCTATCAGCCGGTGATTGACCTGATCGTTTCGCTGGCCGAAGTCGCCGCCAAGGAGCCATTCGACTTCTCGCCGCCAGATTATGCGGCGCTCTACGCAGCCGTCAAGGCGGCGGGCGAGGCCCCGATGCGCGCGGCCTTCGCCTTGCGCGACAAGCAGGAACGCACCACCGCCATCGCCGCCGCCCGCGAGACCGTGCGCGCGGCGCTGACCGAGGACCAGCTGACCGACGAGAACCTCGGCTCGGCATTCAAGAAGCTGGAATCGTCGATCCTGCGTGGCGACATCATCGGTGGCGCCCCACGCATCGACGGGCGCGACCAGACCACCATCAGGCCCATCGTGGGCGAAACCGGCGTGCTGCCGCGCACCCACGGCTCGGCACTGTTCACCCGCGGGGAAACGCAGTCGCTCTGCGTGGCCACCCTGGGCACCGGCGAC
This sequence comes from Paracoccaceae bacterium, assembly GCA_007123625.1. Taxonomy (GTDB): domain Bacteria; phylum Pseudomonadota; class Alphaproteobacteria; order Rhodobacterales; family Rhodobacteraceae; genus Rhabdonatronobacter. The sequence goes on along the minus strand of SKKS01000075.1, from coordinate 10,753 downwards.
GACGAACAGTTCATGGATGCGCTGACCGGCACCTTCAAGTCGAACTTCCTGCTGCACTACAACTTCCCCCCCTATTCGGTGGGCGAGGTGGGGCGCTTCGGTCCTCCGGGACGGCGCGAGATCGGGCACGGGAAACTGGCCTGGCGGGCGCTGCAGGCGGTGCTGCCGCCAGCAACGGACTTTCCCTACACCATCCGGATCGTGTCCGAGATCACGGAATCGAACGGCTCCAGCTCCATGGCCACGGTCTGTGGCGGGTCGCTGGCGATGATGGATGCGGGCGTGCCGCTCAAGGCCCCCGTGGCCGGCGTGGCCATGGGCCTGATCCTGGAAGATGACGGTCGCTTTGCAGTACTGTCGGATATCCTGGGCGACGAGGACCACCTTGGAGACATGGACTTCAAGGTCGCGGGCACCGAAGCGGGAATTACCAGCCTGCAGATGGACATCAAGGTGGCGGGCATCACCTTCGAGATCATGGAACAGGCATTGGCGCAAGCCAAGGACGGCCGGTTGCACATCCTGGGCGAGATGAACAAGGCCCTGTCGGCCCCGCAGGGATTCAGCCAGTACGCGCCCAAGATCGAGACCATGCAGATCCCCACCGACAAGATCCGTGAAGTGATCGGCACCGGCGGCAAGGTCATCCGCGAGATCGTCGAGGTGTCGGGCGCAAAGGTCGACATCAACGACGATGGCATGATCAAGATCGCCTCGAACGATCAGGCCGCGATCCAGAAGGCCTATGACATGATCCATTCGATCGTGGCCGAGCCCGAGATCGGCAAGATCTATACCGGCACAGTGGTCAAGCTGGTGGATTTCGGCGCTTTCGTGAACTTCTTCGGCAAGCGCGACGGGCTGGTCCATGTCAGCCAGATCGAGAACCGCCGCCTGAACCATCCGTCAGATGCGCTGAAGGAAGGGCAGGAAGTCAAGGTCAAGCTGCTGGGCTTCGACGACCGCGGCAAGGTCCGTCTGGCCATGAAGATGGTCGATCAGGAAACCGGCGCCGAACTGGCCGCCGAACGCGCCGAAAGCTGAGCTTTTCTCCCTATGCGACGCCTGCGGCCCCGGGACTGGTTCCCGGGGCCGTTTGCATGTGCTGCGGGGCGCGCGATGCCCGGATGGCGGTTCCCGGGTGCAGCTACGGATCATGCGGATGCGCAGCATGGTATCGGCCAAAACGCGCAACACGCGAGGGACCATACGCCCGTCGTCATCCGTTTTTCTGGACGCCCCCTCCGTTGCCCGCCGTCCCAGCGCGTGGTGTGCGGGTGGGTGGTCGGGGCACGTCACGCGCGGGGACGGCGCGCGCCACACCGGGGGTGATCGATGAAAGTGGGTCAGGAAAGCCCGCGCGATACATTTGCCTGCAAGGGCGCGGTTTCCGGGCCGGGCAATGGCATCGGCGCGGGCGTCCGTGTCCTGATCCAGCGCATCAGGTCATCGAGCGGCATCGGGCGGGCTATCGCGAACCCCTGCAGCGCCTGACAGTCAAGTTCGGCCAGAACGCGCGCCTCGGCCTCGGTTTCAACGCCTTCCGCCAGGGTTTCAAGCCCCAGTTCACGGGCCATCAGGATAATCGCCGCCGCAAGCCGCCGCTGCTCCGGATCGGTGTCGACCCGGGACACGAATCCCCGGTCGATCTTCAGCCGCGTAACGGCAAAATGGCGCACATTGGTGATCGAGGCATGACCGGTCCCGAAATCATCCAGTTCGATCGCGCAACCTGCGGCAGCCAGCCGCGCGATGGTCCGTTCGATCCGCTGTTCCGGTGCACCTGCCACGACCGATTCCAGCACCTCGATCGCCAGACGCTCCGGCGGCAACCCGCGGTGTTCAAGCTCCCACAGGATCGTGTCGGCCAGATGGGGAAGGCCCAGTTCTTCGGCCGAAAGGTTGACCGCGACCCGAGGCACATGCAGCCCGGCTTCGTCCAGGGACACAAGCGCGTCCAGCGCATCCGCGAGCATCCGGTGCGCCAGCTTTTCGGACAGTCCCAGCGCATAGATGTCGGGCAGAAAAGCGCCGGGCGGGACCGGCGCGCCATTGCGCTGCCAGCGCACCAATGCCTCCATCCCGCAGACGGCGCCGCTGTGCGCGTCGATCTGTGGCTGGAAATGGGCAAGGATCGACCGGTCGTCCAGCGCCTGTGACAGGGTAAGCGCCAGTTCACGCTGGCGTGCCGCCGCGCTTTGCATCCCGCTGGCGTAGCTGCAGATGCCACGCGGACCGTGGTCGCGCGCTTGTTCGGCGGCGATCTCGGCGGCGTCCAGAAGCGCCAGCGCACCGGCAAGGTCAGGCGAGGCCGCGATCATGTGCTGCATGCAGAAACCGATCGAAACCGATGGCTCCGTCCAGGTGTCGTTGACGCGCAGGGGCGCGGCCAGCCGCGCCTGAAGGCGTTCGGCCAGCGCCCGGATCGTAGCCATGTCCATCCGGCGCTGCGGCGACAACGCAATCCCAAGCGTCGCGCTGTCCAGCCGGGCAAGGAAATCGCCACCGCGCAGCAGGGATTCCAGTCGTCGCGCCAGATGGTGAACGATTTCATCCTGCACCGTCTGGCCCAGCGCGCGGCTCAGGTCGGCGGCATCGTCCAGCACGACCACAAGCGCTGCGGTCTGCATGTCGGCGATCTGTGCGGAATCAAGGTTGGCTACGATTTCGTCCAGCAGTGACTGGCGGAGGGGGACCGCATCATCCGTGGGCAGAGCGCCCAGCGGCACCGGATCGCCATCCGCCCGCCGCAGCAGTTGTGCCGATACCGCCGAAAGCCCCGCCGCAAGCAGCGCGAACACCACCAGCCAACCCACGCCGCCGAACCAGAAGGCCACGACCGGGGCCAGAGGAAGCGCGATCCGGAACGCGACACCACGGGTCAACCGGCCCAGCGCGCGCCGCAAGCTGCGGGTGATGTAGGACTGCATCTTTCTCGCCTTGTTCCAAGCGCCCGGAGCAGGTGCGCCGGCGCCAGAAAAGCGTGCGAAAGTTGATGGAAGGCTTACCGGGGGGTGGAATTGTCGTTCAAATTGTCCAAGCCTTCAGCGGCTGTGGCCGCGATGTCGCCGCCAACCCCGGCCACGCGCGTCAACGCGGCGAAATCGAACAGCGCCGGATCTGCCAGATGCGAGGGGCGCACATTCTGCAGCGCCCGGTACATCACCTGACGCCGCCCCGGGGTCCGGCGCTCCCAATCGTCCAGCAATGCCTTGACCTGCATGCGCTGCAAGCCCTCCTGACTGCCGCACAGGTCACAGGGGATGATCGGATAGTTCATGGCCCGGGCGAAACGGTCGCAATCGGCTTCGGAGATATGGGCGAGGGGACGCAGGACGAACAGGTCCCCGTCTTCGTTCAGCAGCTTCGGCGGCATGGTGGCCAGCCGCCCGCCGTGAAACATGTTCATGAAAAATGTCTCAAGAATATCGTCGCGATGGTGGCCCAGCACCACGGCCTCGCAGCCTTCCTCGCGGGCGATCCGGTACAGGTTGCCGCGCCGCAGACGCGAACACAGCGCACAATAGGTCCGCCCCTGCGGCACCTTGTCCATGACGATGGAATAGGTGTCCTTGTATTCGATCCGGTGCGGCACCTGCATCCGGGTCAGGAACTCGGGCAGGACCGTCGCCGGGAACCCCGGCTGCCCCTGATCCAGATTACACGCCAGAAGGTCCACCGGCAGCAACCCACGCCACTGCAATTCGATCAGCGCGGCAAGCAGGGTGTAGCTGTCCTTGCCACCCGACAAACACACAAGCCAGCGCGCGCCGGGCCGGACCATCGTGTAGTCGTCCAGTGCGGCGCGGGTCTCGCGCACGATCCGCTTGCGCAGCTTGCGAAACTCGGTCGTTTCGGGCGCATCGCGCAGGATCGGCGGCAGAGTTTCGGGTTCGTCGAACATGGCAAACCTTATGCCAGAGCGCGCGGTCCGGGGGAAGTGCCGGTGCGGGGGAGGCGGTCAGTCAATCCGCGCGCGGGGTCGTGTTGCGGGCGGCGGCAGGGGGCGCGGACTGCGGACGGGTGTCGGGGGCGGCGGGATCGGGGGCGACATCAGGCACGGCGTCGGGCATGTCCTCGGGGCGCACGGTTCCGGGCACCGGGTCATACCCACTGGACCCCCACGGATGGCACCGGCCGATCCGCCGCAGCGCCAGCCAGCCGCCGCGCAGCGCGCCGTGGCGTTCCAGCGCATCAAGCGCATACACCGAGCATGTCGGCTGGAAACGGCAGGCATGACCCAGAAACGGGCTGAGCACCAGCCGATAGGCCCGCACCGGCAACGACAGTATCCACGCCGCCGGGGTCACCCGCGCGCGCCCTTGCGCTGGGGCGGGCGCGGGGTCTCGTCGTGGATCGTGGCCAACGCACCGCGCAGATCGGCGCAAAGGGCGGCAAAATCACGGCTGACCGTGGCGCCGGGCCGCCCCACCAGCACATAATCCCAGCCCGGGCGGCCGTGGCGCGCAAGCACCAGTTGTGCCGCTGCCCGCAGTCGCCGTTTCGCGCGGTTGCGGGTCACGGCGTTGCCGATCTTTTTCGAGCAGGTGAAGCCAACGCGGATCAACCCCGGAGGCGTGGCGCCGTCACCCTGCCCCGTTCCATCCCCCGCCCATTGCCGCGCGCGCGCCTGTAACAACAGCCCCGGTGCGTGCTCGCGCAGCGCCGAAGCCGCGCGCAGGAAATCGCGGCGAAACCGCAGGGTTTCCACCGGAGGCACCGCATCGGCACGCGGCAAAAGATAAGGCGCCGCAACCCGGGCGGGTGCGGCGTTCTGGCCGGTATCGGTGTTTCGCGTCATGGCGCGCAGCCGGACGCAAGGGCGCCAGCGCCCCGCATGGTATCAGGCCGACAGTTTCTTGCGGCCCTGCGCACGGCGTGCGTTGATGATCTTGCGCCCGGCCTTGGTGGCCATGCGTGCGCGAAAGCCGTGCCGGCGTTTGCGCACCAGGTTGCTGGGCTGAAAAGTGCGTTTCATCGCTCTGGTCCTCAGGGTTCAGGCCAACGTCACCGCCGGATGCGGCGCGGGCCAAAGTCCAATTCAGGCCCGGGCATTACCTGTCCCCGCGACCCGAGTCAATTCACGCCGCGCGTAAAAGCCCTCGAAAGAACGCTTTGCGCATGACATGTACCGCAGGCGCATCGCGGGACTGTAACAATCGCGGCGCATTCGGTGGGTTCTCATCAACCCGGCGTGATCCGGTCTGTGCAAGGCGCAACCTTCGCGCCACTCTGGGCGAACAGGGATGCATGCTTTCGGACATGTGCAATCGAAAAGGACAAGCTGACGTGATGCATGCGAATTCTCCTTCGGCGCCGGGATGGCGTCAGCGGCTGCCGCTGGTTCTTGTGGTCCTGGTGGCGCTGACCGGCGCGCTGGTGCTGCGCGATCATCTGACTTTCGATGCACTGCGCGAGAATCGCGACCTGCTTCTGGCCTTTCGCGATTCTCACTATGCGCTGACGGCGGTGCTGTTCGTGGCGGCCTATGTGTCGATCGTCGCGTTTTCGTTGCCCGGGGCCACGGCGGGGACATTGACGGGCGGGTTCCTGTTCGGGGTATTTCCCGGCGCACTGTTCAGTGTGGTGGGCGCAAGCATCGGCGCGGTGCTGATCTTTCTTGCGGTGCGCGCGGGGCTGGGCAAGGGGATGGCCGCGCGGATCGACGCAAGCGACGGGCAGCTCAAGCGTATCGCGGCGGCGATCCGCGAGAATGCATTTTCGGTGCTGCTGTCGATCCGGCTGGCGCCGGTTGTCCCCTTCTTCGTGATGCACGTCCTGCCCGCGCTGATCGGGGTACGGGTGGGCGTGTTCGCGGCGACCACATTTCTGGGTATCATCCCGGGCGCCGTGGTCTACACTTGGGTGGGCGCCGGATTGGGCGAGGTCTTTGCACGGGGCGAGACGCCGAACCTGGGCATCATTTTCGAATGGCACATCCTTGGGCCGCTGCTGGGCCTTGCGGCACTGGCGCTGTTGCCGCTGCTGCTGCGGCGCCTGCGTCCCGTGGAGCCGCGCGCATGAGCCGGATCAAGACGGATATCTGTGTGATCGGCGGCGGCTCGGGCGGGTTGTCGGTGGCGGCGGGCGCGGTGCAGATGGGCGCGCGCGTGGTGTTGATCGAAGGCCACAAGATGGGCGGTGACTGCCTGAACTACGGATGCGTGCCGTCCAAGGCGCTGCTGGCGGCGGCCCGGGACGCGCACGCGGCCGGGCCGGTCGATGCCGATGCGGCCCGCGCGCGCTATACCGCCGCGCAGGCACGGGTGCAGGCCGCCATCGCCGCCATCGCGCCCCATGACAGTGTCGAGCGGTTCCAGGGGCTGGGCGTGCAGGTGATCGAAGCCTATGCCCATTTTGTCGGCCCCGACACGGTCGAAGCGGCCGGGCAAACGATCCAGGCGCGCCGCTTCGTCATCGCCACCGGCTCTTCGCCGCTGGTGCCGCCGATCCCGGGACTGACGGAGACGCCGCATTTCACCAATGAAACGCTTTTCGACAACCCCGACCTTCCCGGGCATCTGCTGGTGATCGGGGGCGGGCCGATCGGGCTGGAAATGGCGCTGGCGCACCGGCGGCTCGGCGCGCGCGTGACCGTGATCGAAGGCGCCCGCGCGCTGGGGCGGGACGACGCGGACGCCGCCGAAGTGGTGCTATCACACCTGCGCGGCGAAGGGATCGAGATCATCGAAGGCGCGCAGGTCGAGAAGGTCTCGGGGCGCAAGGGCGCGATCGAGTTGCAGGTCGCGGGCGGCACGGTGTTTCACGGCACCCACCTTCTGGTCGCGGTCGGGCGCAAGCCGAACATCGAGCGGCTGAACCTTGACGCTGCGGGCATTGTCCATGATCGCACCGGGGTGCGTGTGGGCGACGATCTACGCACCAGCAACCGCCGGGTCCATGCCATTGGCGATGTGGCCGGGCGCGGGCAGTTCACGCATCTTGCGGGATATCATGCCGGGGTGATCATCCGCTCCATGCTGTTCGGCCTGCCCGCAAAGGCGCGCGCCGATCACATTCCGCGCGTGACCTATACCGCCCCCGAACTGGCGCAGGTCGGCCCGACCGAAGCCGAAGCGCGCCACAAATACGGCGGACGGCTGGAAGTGCTGCGCGTGGACATGGCGCAGATAGACCGCGCGCAGGCCGAGGGCCGGACCGAAGGATTCCTGAAACTGCTGGTTGTCTCCGGGCGCCCGGTGGGGGCAACCATCGTGGGCGCCCACGCGGGTGAACTGATCGCGCCGCTGTGCGTGGCGGTGTCGGCCCGCATGAAGCTCAGCGCGCTTGCGGGAACGGTCCTGCCCTATCCGACGCTGGCGGAAATTGGCAAACGTGGTGCAGGGGCCTATTTCTCGCCGCGGCTCTTTGATAACCCTATGGTAAAGCGGGTGGTGCGGCTGGTGCAGAGGTTCATGCCCTGACCGCTTGCGGGCGAAGGGGCGTGCATGTTTTTCAGATCGCTTTCAGGCCGGTTCCTGATGCTGACGATCATCTTCGTCATGCTGGCCGAGATCCTGATCTTCGTGCCCTCGGTCGCGCGCTTCCGCGAGGATTACCTGCTGGCGCGGCTGGAACGCTCGCAGATCGCATCGCTTGCACTGCTGGCCAGCCCGGGGTTCATCGAAGAGGATCTGGCGCGCGAGCTGCTGGAAAACGCGGGCGTGTTCAACGTTGTGCTGCGGCGCGATGCCGTGCGCGAACTGGTGCTGTCCTCGCCCTTGCCACAACCGGTCAGCGCCACATTCGATCTGCGCGATCCGGGGGCAGTGATGTTGATGCGCGATGCGATGGCGGTTCTGTTCGACCCCGAAAACCGTGTGATCCGGGTCATCGGCGATCCGGTGCGCGAAGCGGGCCTTCTGATCGAGGTGACGCTGGAAACCGGGCCGCTGCGGGTCGAAATGCTGGAATATGGCCAGCGGATTCTGTGGCTGTCGCTGGCGATTTCGGTTTCCACGGCGCTGTTGTTGTTCGCGGCAGTGCAGTTGCTTATGGTCGCCCCGATCCGTCGCCTTGTCCGCGCCATGGCCCGCTATGCCGAAGCGCCCGAGGATGCCCGCCGCGTCATCGCCCCCACCGCCCGCGTGCGCGAACTGCGCGAGGCCGAGGACGCACTGCACGAGATGCAGACACAACTGACCGGCAACCTGCGCCAGAAGGAGCGGCTGGCGCAATTGGGCGGGGCGGTGGCGCGGATCAGCCACGACCTGCGCAACATCCTGGCCTCGGCCAGCTTGTTTGCCGACCGGATGGAAAACAGCGACGACCCGGCGGTGAAGCGTGCGGCGCCGAAGCTTCTGAACGCGCTGTCGCGCGCCATCAACCTGTGCGAGACGACGCTGGCCTTCGGCAAGGCCGAAGAGCCGCCGCCCCGGCTGGCGCGCGTCGCGCTGGCGCCGCTGGTGGCCGATGTGATCGAGAACGAGCAACTGGCCGCCACCGGCACCCCGGAGGTGGAATTCCTCGTCGATGTGCCACCGGGACTCAGCCTGAGCGTGGACCATGAGCAGCTGTTCCGGGTGCTGACCAATCTGGTGCGCAACGCCCGGCAGGCGATCGAGGCATCCGCCCGCCCCGGCAGCATCGAGGTGTCGGCCTTTGCCGAGGATGAGGGCGTTGTGATCGTCATCGGCGACACCGGCCCCGGCCTGCCCGAAAAGGCGCGCGACCATCTGTTCACTGCGTTTCAGGGCGGGGTGCGCAAGGGCGGAATCGGGCTGGGACTTGTGATCGCGGCCGAACTGGTGCGCGGGCATGGCGGGACGCTGGAGTTGCAGCGCAGCGATGCCGACGGCACCGAATTCCGCATCACGCTGCCGCTGTCGAACTAGCGCCCGCCCCGCCCGCGCACGGTGCATCGGGGGGCTGAATTTTCCTGCCGGGTGGTCTTGCATTGCCCGGCGCGGGCCTGTATCAGGCCGTCATTGCGCGCCCGTAGCTCAGCTGGATAGAGCACCAGACTACGAATCTGGGGGTCAGAGGTTCGAATCCTTTCGGGCGCGCCATTCTTCCCGCCGCCATCTGCATTTCAGTGCTTGTGAACAGACGCTTTGCCTTGGGCCGGGGCCATCGCATGCCGAACACAGCGCGCCGACCGGATGGACAGGGTCGGCAATCGCCCGCGTCATGCCCACCGCGTGCTTGCAGTGACCGGACGCGGCCTGTAGGGGTTGGCCAAACCCCGATCAGCAGCGGAGCGGACCTCATGGCCTCGTATCAGTATGTCTATCACATGGATGGCGTCTCCAAGACCTATCCCGGCGGCAAGAAATGCTTTGAGAACCTTCGCCTGAGCTTCCTTCCGGGCGTCAAGATCGGCGTGGTGGGCGTTAACGGTGCGGGCAAGTCCACGCTTTTGCGCATCATGGCCGGGCAGGACACCGACTTTACTGGCGAGGCCTGGGCCGCCAAGGGCGCGCGCGTGGGCTACCTCCCGCAGGAGCCGCACCTGGACCCCGCACTGAGCGTGCGCGAGAACGTGATGCTGGGCGTGGCCGAAAAGAAGGGCAAGCTCGACCGCTTCAATGAACTCGCCATGAACTACTCGGACGAAACCGCCGACGAAATGGCCGCGCTTCAGGACCAGATCGACGCCGAGAACCTGTGGGACCTGGACAGCCAGATCGATGTCGCGATGGAGGCCCTGCGCTGCCCCCCCGACGACGCCCCGGTGGAATCGCTCTCGGGCGGCGAAAAGCGGCGCGTGGCGCTGTGCAAGCTGCTGCTTGAAGCGCCCGACATGCTGCTGCTGGACGAACCGACCAACCACCTGGACGCGGAAACCGTGGCCTGGCTGCAAAAGCACCTGATCGCATACAAGGGCACGATCCTGATCGTTACCCATGACCGCTATTTCCTGGACGACATCACCGGCTGGATTCTTGAGCTCGACCGTGGGCGCGGGATTCCCTACGAGGGGAATTATTCAAGCTGGCTGGAGCAGAAGGCCAAGCGCCTTTCGCAGGAATCGCGCGAGGACAAGGCGCGGCAGAAACAGCTTGAGCGCGAACTGGAATGGATCCGCGCCGGTGCCAAGGCCCGGCAGGCGAAATCCAAGGCCCGGATTTCGGCCTACGAGGAAATGGCCAACCAGTCCGAACGCGAGAAAATCGGTCGCGCGCAGATCATCATCCCCAACGGCCCCCGGCTGGGCGGCAAGGTGATCGAAGTGACGGGTCTGAAAAAAGGCTATGGCGACCGCCTGCTGATCGAGGATCTGTCATTCGCCCTGCCGCCTGGCGGGATCGTCGGCGTGATCGGCCCCAATGGTGCGGGCAAATCGACGCTGTTTCGCATGCTGACCGGGCAGGAAACGCCGGACGAAGGGACCATCGAGTTCGGCGACACCGTGAAACTGGCCTATGTGGATCAGTCGCGCGATGCGCTGGACGGGAAAAAGACCGTGTGGGAAGAAATCTCGGACGGGCTGGACGTGATCCAGCTTGGCGATGCCGAGGTGAATTCCCGCGCCTATGTCGGCGCCTTCAACTTCAAGGGCGGCGACCAGCAGAAGAAGGTGGGCCTGCTCTCGGGGGGCGAGCGCAACCGCGTGCATATGGCGAAACTGCTGCGCGCGGGCGGGAATGTGCTGCTGCTCGACGAGCCGACCAACGATCTGGACGTGGAAACCCTGCAGGCGCTGGAAGCCGCGCTGGAGGATTTCGCCGGCTGCGCCGTCATCATCTCGCACGACCGGTTTTTCCTTGACCGGCTGTGCACGCATATGCTGGCCTTCGAGGGCGAGGCGCAT
>SKKS01000042.1 GCA_007123625.1 Paracoccaceae bacterium | reverse complement strand
TTCATCCGCGATCATGCCGAACTCGGTGCCCAGCGGATCGGGGATTTCCTTGGCCGCGATCCCCAGCGCCGAGGCAAAGGGATGCCCTACCCGCAAGCTCCGCACGATCAGTTCGATCGCATCGGGCAGTTGCTCTTCGATCATCGCCAGGCGCTTCTTGGCCTTGCGGGCCACCCAGAAATAGACGCCGCCGACCCCGAACGCGACCGACAACAGCCCCGAAACCGCAGGCTCGGCTTCGGTGGCCAGGCTGAGCGCGGCAAAGGCGAAACCACTGAGCGCAGCCATGAGCAGGAGCAGCATGCGCGGCGAAAACGCGATGTTCGCCTTGCGCGCCTTTTCCGCCAGTAATCCGTAAAGCGGGATGCCATTGCTGGCGACATGCTGGTTGAGCTCCTTGCGGAGCTGTTCCAGAACGTCGTTGCGCGATTTCCCTTTCTCGATCATCTCGAGTCGGCGGTTCATGCGCCCGCCAAGCTGGATCGATTTGCCAAAGACCAGCAGGTAAATCCCTTCGACCAGCAGCAGTACCGCGCCGAAAATCGCCAGATAGATCAATGGACTGATTGAGAATTCCATTCCCGGTTACTCCCGAACTTCGTTGTAGATGCTCGCCGGCAGGTCGTAGCCCCAGCGCTTGAACCGATCCGCATAGTGCGAGCGCAGGCCGGTGCCGGTGAAATGACCCAGGATGGTGCCATCGGGTTCGATTCCCGTGCGTTCGAAGCGGAACACTTCCTGCAGGGTGATGACTTCGCCTTCCATGCCCGTCACCTCGGTGATCGAGGTCATCCGCCGCGACCCGTCCTGCAGGCGGTTGGCCTGCACGATCAGGTTGACGGCCGACCCGATCTGCGCGCGCATGGCCTTGAGCGGCATTTCGATCCCTGACATCGCGATCATGTTCTCAAGGCGGCTGACAGCGTCACGGGCGCTGTTGGCGTGGATCGTGGTCATGGACCCGTCGTGGCCGGTGTTCATGGCCTGCAGCATGTCGATGACTTCCTCGCCGCGGGTTTCCCCCACGATGATCCGGTCAGGACGCATCCGCAGGGCGTTGCGCAGACAGTCCCGCTGCGTCACGGCGCCTTTGCCCTCGACGTTGGGCGGACGGCTTTCCATGCGGCCCACGTGCTCCTGCTGCAGTTGAAGTTCGGCCGTATCCTCGATGGTCAGGATGCGTTCGCTGTTGTCGATGAAGCTGGACAATGCGTTGAGTGTGGTGGTCTTGCCCGAACCGGTTCCGCCCGAAACGATCACGTTCAGCCGGGTCGCGACCGCAGCTTCCAGATACATGGCCATCTCTTCGGAGAATGCGCCATAGCGAACCAGATCGCTGACGTTGAGTTTTTCCTTCTTGAACTTCCGGATGGATACAAGCGACCCGTCCACCGCGATGGGCGGCACCATGGCGTTGAATCGCGATCCATCCGAAAGCCGCGCATCCACATAGGGTGTGGATTCGTCGACCCGGCGGCCCACGGCGGACACGATCTTGTCGATGATCCGCATGAGGTGCTTTTCGTCGCGGAAGGTAACATCGGACAGCGTCAGCTTGCCCGCCCGTTCGACGAAAATCCGGTGCGGACCGTTGATAAGGATATCGTTGACGCTGTCATCCTTGAGCAGCGGCTCCAGCGGGCCAAGGCCCATCACCTCGAAATACAGATCCTGGTTGAGGGTCGCGCGCTCTTCGGTGTTCAGGACCACGTTCAATTCGCCCAGCGCCTCGGCGGTGATGGACGAAATCTCGGCGCGTAGGTCCGCTTCGCTGGCGGTTTCCAGCGCCGCAAGGTTCAGGTTTTCGAGCAGCCGCTTGTGCAGCTCGCTCTTGACCTGGTCCAGCTTGCGGCGGCGCAGGCGTTCCTTGTCGCTCATTTCGACCCGGGCCGAGACCTTTGGCTGCACCGTCTTGACCATGCGCGCAGCGGCGCTCGGACGTGGTGCTTCGTCGGCGACAAGGGTTTTGTCGGGCAAGGGGGGAACCGCATGCGCCTTCACAGGCGTGGTCGATCCTGTCTTCTTGTAACGCGCGAACATCTGTTAATCTCTCCCTCCGCTGGCGGTGGCGCTGGCGGCTTCAATCTGATGCAGCGACTCGGCCAGTTTCCGTATTTCCTTGAGCAAGGGGTTCTTGGCGGCGAATTCGGCCAGCGGCAGGCCGTGGTCGTTGGCCTCGCGGACTTGAGTGCCGCCATCCGGAAGAAACACCCCGATCGAAATGCCCAGGCTTTCCGCCATCCGCTTGGCGCGCGCCTTGCCGGACAGGTCGGTGAATTTCGGTGCCCGCGACAGGACGAAGCGCAGCTTTTCCAGCGGCAGATCATCGGACTTGAGCGCGCGGATCAGTCGCAGCGCGTTCTGCGCCGAACGCATGTCCAGATCCATGAGCGTGAAATAGATCGTCGACGCGCTCATCACGGTTTCGCTCCACTGGACGACGGTCCGGGGCATGTCGACGATCACGAAATCAAAGTTGCGCCGTGCCATGGTGATCACGCGCTCGATCTCCTCCGGACCCAGCAGGTCCAGCGGCAGCATGTCCGAAGGCGCGGTCAGGATCGAAAGCCGGTCATTCACCTTGTGCAGCGTCTGCATGAAGGCGTCACGGTCCATCCCGGCCGTGTTCGACAGCAGTTCGTACACGCGTTCGGTGCGCGGCAGGTCAAGATAGGTCGACACGGACCCGCTCTGAAGGTCGAGGTCCAGGATGCAGACGTTCAGTTCCGAATCCCCGGCAAGCTTCGACAGTTCCCACGCCAAATTCACGGAAAGCGTGGTCGCGCCGACCCCGCCAGCCAGTGCCTGCATCGCGAACAACGATCCCTGCTTGCCGCCCGATCCCGGCGCGGCGTCGATCTGGGCGGGTGCTGGCGGTGCCTGCAGGCGTTCGATGGCGTCGTGCAGAGCCCCTTCGGGCAAGGGGTAGGGCACGAAGTCATCCGCCCCGAGCCGCAGCAGCTGGTGCAGCAGGATCGGCGACAGCGCCTCGGCGATCAACAGGACATGAATCTCCATTTCGCAGGCGCGGTGGATAAGCGCCTTTATCTGCGGGAGATTTTGCTCGTCCTCGTCGTCCAGCGCGATGGCGAGAAGCTCAAGCGCCTCTGCCGCTGGTTGCTCAAGGTATCGCATCGCCTGAACAACGTTAAGATCGCCCCATGCCTCGCCGAACTCGGCTTCCATGTCTTCGATCAACAGGTCGAAGTTCTGCACATCGCGCGAGACCGTACATGCACGCACCATTTCGGGATCCTGTTTGACTGCGGCTGCACCCGACATCGACTTACCTTTCAACTCTGGACCACACGGCGGAATTCCGGTGCGGCACGGTTTTGTGGGCGCAATCCGAATCGCCCTTGTCTCGGACGCTGATCACGGTATTCCACGACCGTTACCCTTGACTGAAATCGTGTCTACAATTGGGCCGAAAGGCTTCAATTGTTCGGCAAAGGCGACCAGTCGAAGCCGATCCTCCGGACAGTTTCCGCCGCTTCCTGGTCATGCGCATGAAAAAGGGCGACCGGTTTCCCCGATCGCCCCAGTCATGGATCTGCGCTGCCCCGGAGTCGCAGTCAGTCGACGCTGGCCACCTGATTGTGAACCCGTGTGGCGCTGCCGACGTATTCGCGGTGCACGATCTCGGCGTAGCGGCCATTCATGACCGTCGGGTGCCTGCCGACGAAGCCCGACACCTGGGTCACGGTGCGCCGGTTGGCGCGTTCGGGCTGAGATGTCAGTACCAGCGGGCGGGTTTCGCCATGCGAGACCACACCGGCAAGGCGACCGCGGTTGACCCCGTTCTGCACCAGATAGTTGACCACCGTCTGTGCCCGTCGCATGCCGAGTCCGCGATTGTACGCAGGGCTGCCCACAAGGTCGGTGTGACCATAGACGCGGAAGCGGATCTCGGGGAATTGCCGAATCCAGTGTGCCTGACGCTGCAGGATGGCGCGCGCCTGGTCATCCAGATGCGCGCTGTCAAAGGCGAAGTTCACCATGCTTGGCACTTCGCGGGCGAAACGCTCCTGCAACGCGCGCGTATATTCCAGCTGGCCAGTCTGGATCAGCTGATTGTTCATGGTGGCATTGCCGAAGGCGCCTTCGTCCACCTCGGCCCCGGCTTCGAATTCGGGTCCCGCACAGGCGGCCAAAGCGGCAAGCCCGGCCCCGGTCAGAAAGAAACGGCGTGTGATCGACATGTTATCCTCGCATACCGATATGTCCCGACCAGCCACCGGAGCGGCGGGTCGTGGTGTTCAATCCATCACATAGCCATAGGGGCTGGCGAAATCCTGGCGTGCAACCTCGGCTGCGGCACCTGTGCCGCTGCGGGCCGAGACATTGCCCCGCAGGAACAGGTCGGCCTCGTTCGGAGGCCGGACGCGGTCGGTGGGCAGCATCAGCGCCTCGCCCCGCGTGGGCGAAACCAGATGCGCTGTAATGATGATCACCAGCTCGGTCTGGTTGCGGTTGTACTCGGAGCTGCGGAACAGCGCGCCCAGGATCGGAATATCGCCCAACCACGGCACCTGCCGGGCCGAGGCGCGGAAGTCGTCTTCCAGCAACCCGGCAATCGCGAAACTTTCACCGTCGCGCAATTCGACCGTCGTCTGGGTTTCGCGGCGGCGGAACGCCTGCACCGGCACACCGCTTTGCGTGACAGAGGCAGCGCCGTCGATCCCGCTGACCGCAGCTTTCAGCTCCAGATTGATGACATTGTTATCCAGTACCCGCGGGGTGAATTCAAGCTCGACCCCGAAAGGCTTGTAGTCAATGGCCACGCGCCCATCTTCGTCCACAACCGGGATCGGAAATTCGCCGCCCGCAAGAAAGTTTGCGCGTTGTCCTGAAAGCGCGGTCAGGTTCGGTTCGGCCAGTGTCCGCGCCATGCCCTGGGTTTCCAGCGCCTCCAGCAGGACCTGCGCGGTGAAGCTGCCGCCGCCGAAGCGGATGTTCATGGCGCCCTGTCGCGGTGTGGCCGACGTGAAGGGTTCGCCACTCAGCGCGGCGGATGCGGTGTTCCCGTCCGAGAAAATACCCGTTCCGACCGTAGCGCGACTGCCCGAAGCGACCATGCTGACGCCCAGATTCTTGCCGACATCGCGCTGCATTTCGGAAAAGCGCACTTTCAGCATGACCTGCTGGGTTCCGCCCACAGACATCAGGTTTGACACCCGCTGCGGCGCATAGCGTTCGGCCAGTTGCAGCGCCGCATCCATCCGCGTAATGGACGACACGATGCCCGACAGCACGATCCCGTCATTGGCGGTGCGTACCTCGATCCGTTCATTCGGAAGGATCTGGCGCAGGCGTTCGCGGAATTCCGCAACATCGGGGGTGACGCGCACCTCGACGTTGGAAATAAGGCGCCCTTCGGCATTCAGGATGGTCAATGTCGTGCGCCCGGGAGTCTTGCCCAGCACATAGATGGACCTGTCCGACAAGGTCGAAATATCGGCAATCCCGGGGTTTGCAATCGACAACTCGGCAAATGGACTGTCGGTCTCGACGACCACGGCCCGGTTCATCGGCACGTTGAGTGTCGATGAGGCCTGCCCGTTGAGCACACGCAGGACTTCGGCCTGCGCTGGTGCCGGGTTCTGAACCAGCACGACGCTGCCCATAAGGGCAGCGACCAGAAAATGTTTCATGTTCATGTGACCCTGCCTCTGTGATCACGGAATTAAAGGCGGGTCTATGGATGCCCGCTTGATGCGAGTGTGCTCTATTCCGCGTTTCTTTTCAACAATCAGTTGGTTGCCCGACAATCTTCGCGTGGTTTTCGATGTCAGTTCGCAACATGAAGTCTGGAAAACGCCAGGTATCCACCTGATCTGGTGCCCAAGCTGCGGCGGAAATGCAACAGCCCGCTGCAGGTAGGTACCCCATCCGGGGCGTGTTCAGTTGGTGCAGGGGATTTCGATCAGCACCAGTTCGCCACCGCGACGGGTCCGCACATGGCACTGTTCCTTGCGTTCGACGGGCGCGGCCTGCTGCTCTTCGATCCCCAGCAGACGCCGCTGGTCGATCTCGACAAACTCTGACGTGTCATCGTCCAGGCCCACCAGAGCCAGCGAAAGCCGCCCGGTGCTTTGGGCCTGCGCCAGCGCGGCGGCTTGTTGCGGGGTCGCTTCGACCGTGACGTTGCGCGCAGCGGCGACGGCGTTGCGGCGGTCCATGTCGGCACTCTGGTCCACGGCGAT
>SKKS01000477.1 GCA_007123625.1 Paracoccaceae bacterium | reverse complement strand
TAGCGGGCGGGCGTGGGCTTGCTCATGCTACCCGTCTAACCGCATGGATTCGTGATGTGAATCCTTCACAGCGAGCGTTCTGCAACAATGCCTCCGCGTGGCCTAAACCTGAAGGGGAAAGGGGAAGTCACGCCTCAAGCCGCCTTTCTGCAACAACGCCCTTCCAGTGACGTCTCTTCGCCGCCATCACAAAACCCGATTCTGGCACCAGAAATGGCACCAAGCCCTCATGTGCAAGGGTTATCTTTATGATCAGGGAGTTGGGATGGTGCTGCGAGAGAGGATTGAACTCTCGACCTCACCCTTACCAAGGGTGTGCTCTACCACTGAGCTACCGCAGCATCTTTGCTGAGGCGGGTGATTATTCGGATTTCAGGTGTCGTGCAAGGGCAATCTGGACGGTTCTTGCAGGTTGCGTTACGAAAGGCGCCATGACAAGACCGCCCTCCCGGGATCGTCCCCGGCCCCCGCCCGAAGACTCTCGCAAAGTGCGCCTGAAGGCGGCGCTCAAGGCGAACATCGCGCGCCGCAAGGCGCAGGTTGCCGCGCGCAAGGGTGGCGATTCGTCCGAAACGGACACCACAACCGACGCGGCGCCGGACATGTTGCCGGACACCTCGCGATCCGATTAGAAAGGCGCCTTTCATGGATTCAATCGTCGTCACCGGCAACGGGCCGCTGCAGGGGGAAATCCCTGTCGCAGGTGCAAAGAACGCCTGCCTGGCATTGATGCCCGCGACGCTGCTGAGCGACGCGCCGCTGACGCTGACCAACGCGCCCCGGCTTTCCGACATCCGCACGATGACCGCACTGCTGGAATCGCTTGGCGCCGAGGTGGCGGCGCTGCAGGGCGGACAGGTGTTGGCGCTTTCAAGCCATGCGCTGGACAGCCAGCGCGCGGACTATGACATCGTGCGCAAGATGCGCGCATCGATTCTGGTGTTGGGGCCGCTGCTGGCGCGCTACGGACATGCCGAGGTGTCGCTGCCCGGCGGCTGCGCCATCGGCGCGCGACCTGTGGACCTGCATCTGCGCGCCCTCGAGGCGATGGGCGCCGAGATGGACCTGCGCGACGGCTATGTGCATGCCCGCGCGCCGGGTGGGCTCAGGGGGGCCATCTTCGAATTCCCGCTGGTGTCGGTCGGGGCCACGGAGAACGTGCTGATGGCGGCGACGCTTGCCAGGGGCACGACAGTACTGAAGAACGCCGCACGCGAGCCCGAGATCGTGGACCTTGCCCAGTGCCTGCGCCGGATGGGCGCGCAGATCGAGGGCGAAGGCACATCGACCATCACCATCGACGGGGTCGATACCCTGGGCGGCGCGACGCACCCGGTGGTCGCGGACCGGATCGAACTGGGCACCTTCATGCTGGCCCCGGCGATTGCGGGCGGGTCGGTCGAATGCCTGGGCGGGCGGATGGATCTGGTACAATCCTTCGCGGACAAACTGGCAGAAACCGGAGTCGAGGTTGTTCAGACCGAGCGCGGCCTGCGCGTCACGCGCACGGGTGACCGGGTGCGCGCGGCGAATGTCGTGACCGAACCCTTTCCGGGGTTTCCCACCGACTTGCAGGCGCAGTTCATGGCGCTGATGTGCACCGCCGACGGCACCGCCGTGCTGGAAGAGCGCATCTTTGAAAACCGCTTCATGCACGCGCCGGAACTGACCCGCATGGGCGCCCGGATCGAGGTCCACGGTGGCACCGCCAAGGTGACCGGGGTGGCGCGCCTGCGCGGGGCGCCGGTCATGGCCACCGATCTGCGGGCTTCGGTGTCGCTGATCCTGGCGGGGTTGGCGGCCGAAGGGGAAACCGTGCTCAGCCGCGTGTATCACCTTGATCGCGGGTATGAACGGATCGAGGAAAAGCTGCGCGGCTGTGGCGCGCGAATCGAACGGGTAAAGGGCTAGATCATGGCGGACGCGCGGTTTGAAGACGCTGACGAACGCCCCTTGCGCCTTCGGGCGCTCGATGGCGACGACCTGCGGGTGATGGCCGCGCTGGTGCAGGACGCGGTGTTTCCGGTCACCGAAATGACCTATGACCGCCGACGCCGCCGGTTTGCACTGCTTCTGAACCGGTTCCGTTGGGAACGCACCAAACGCCCGCCGGAGCGGGTACAGAGCCTGCTGATTGTCAATGATGTGATGGCGGCGGCGACGCAGGGACTGGATCTTGCGGATCGCGAACTCGTGCTGTCGCTGCTTTCGTTCGACTTCACGCCGGGCGAGGACGGCACCGGAACGCTGGACCTGCTGCTGGCGGGTGACGGCGCGGTGCGGCTGTCGGTCGAATGTCTGGATCTGGCCTTGCGCGACGTGACGCGGCCCTATGTTGCGCCGTCGGGGCGGGTGCCGTCGCATCCGCTGGACGACACCGACACCGACGGAGACACCTGAATGCCGGTTTTCCTGAACGCCGGGGAGTCGGATTTCGAATCCCGCTTCGTGGCACTGCTGACAGCCAAGCGCGAGGATGCGCCGGACGTGGATGACGCGGTCGCTGCGATCATCGCCGATGTCCGCGCGCGCGGAGATGCGGCGGTGATCGAACTGACTGCACGATTCGACCGGCTTGATCTGACCCCCGAGACCCTTGCCTTCAGCGCCGACGAGATCGACGCCCATTGCGCCCGCGTCAGCCCCGAGGATCGCGCCGCGCTGGAACTGGCCGCTGCGCGCATCCGGGCCTATCACGACCGGCAAATGCCCGATGATGCCCGCTGGACCGACGAGATCGGCGCCGATCTGGGCTGGCGGTGGTCGGCGGTGGGCGCGGCGGGGCTTTATGTCCCCGGCGGTCTGGCCAGCTATCCGTCGTCGGTGCTGATGAACGCGATCCCCGCGCAGGTGGCAGGCGTTGCGCGGCTGGCGATTTGCGCGCCAACGCCGGACGGGGTTGCCAATCCGCTGGTATTGTTGGCCGCGCGGCTGTCGGGTGTTGAAACGGTCTATCGCATCGGCGGCGCGCAGGCGATCGCGGCGCTGGCCTACGGGACCGAAACCATCGCTCCGGTGGACAAGATCACGGGGCCGGGCAATGCCTATGTCGCCGCCGCCAAGCGCCGCGTGTTCGGGCGCGTCGGTATCGACATGATCGCCGGCCCGTCCGAGATTCTGGTCATCGCCGATGCCGACAACGACCCCGACTGGATCGCTCTGGATCTGCTGTCACAGGCAGAACACGATGAAAGCGCCCAGGCGCTACTGATCACCACCGATGCGGAGTTCGGGCAAAGCGTCGCAAGTGCGGTCGAAAAACGCCTGGAAACGCTAGAGCGCCGCGCAATTGCGGGCGCAAGCTGGCGCGACTTCGGCGCGGTGATCGTGGTCGACACGCTGGAGCAGGCTGCCGCACTGTCGGACAGGATCGCACCCGAGCATCTGGAACTCTGCGTCGCCGACCCCGAGGCGCTGCTGGCGCGAATCTGCCACGCAGGCGCGGTGTTCCTGGGTCCCTGGACCCCTGAGGCGGTGGGTGATTACATCGGCGGGCCGAACCATGTTTTGCCGACGGCACGTTCGGCCCGATTCTCCAGCGGGCTTTCGGTGCTCGATTTCCTCAAGCGCACCACGATTGCGCGCATGACGCCGCAGGTGCTGGCGGCCATCGGCCCGGCGGGCGAGCGGCTGGCGCAGTCCGAAAGCCTGCAGGCGCACGGACTGAGCATTCGCGCACGTCTCGACCGCCTGAACCAGCGCTGAACCTGTGCGGCAAGGGGCTGCGCCGCGTGCCGCGCGGCCCGTCCGCAAACGCTTGCGTTGCATTGGTATACCTAATACCGTTCGGCCCGAAAGCGCCCGATTTTGCGCCGGTCCGAGTTGACCGCGACCGGGTGTAAGAGTAGATGGTCACTAAGCCAGTCCTAGCCGCACTGCGGCGAAGCGCCAGAGGAGCCCGACGTGGAAGAACTGCTCAGGTCCTATCTTCCCATTCTGATATTCCTTGCAATCGCTGTCGGGCTGGGGCTTGTGCTTCTGCTGTCGGCGCTGATCATCGCCGTGCGCAATCCGGACCCCGAAAAGGTGTCTGCCTATGAATGCGGGTTCAACGCTTTTGATGACGCGCGGATGAAATTCGACGTGAGATTCTACCTGGTCGCGATCCTGTTTATCATCTTCGATCTGGAAATCGCGTTTCTGTTCCCCTGGGCGGTGGCCTTTGGTGACATCAGCATGACCGCGTTCTGGTCGATGATGGTGTTTCTGGGCGTCCTGACCATCGGTTTCGCCTATGAATGGAAGAAGGGGGCACTGGAATGGGAGTGAGCACCAGCGGCAACACTGCCGGGCCCGACCGCAGCGTCGCCACGGCCGAGCTGAACCGCGAGTTGCAGGACAAGGGGTTCTTGCTGACGACGACCGAAGATATCATCAACTGGGCGCGCAACGGGTCTCTGCACTGGATGACCTTTGGTCTGGCCTGCTGCGCGGTCGAGATGATGCACACCTCGATGCCGCGCTACGATCTGGAACGCTTCGGCACCGCGCCGCGCGCCAGCCCGCGCCAGTCGGATCTGATGATCGTGGCCGGAACGCTGACGAACAAGATGGCGCCGGCCCTGCGCAAGGTCTATGACCAGATGCCCGAGCCACGCTACGTCATCTCTATGGGGTCGTGCGCCAATGGCGGCGGCTATTATCACTACAGCTATTCGGTGGTACGCGGCTGTGACCGGATCGTGCCGGTCGATATCTATGTGCCGGGCTGCCCGCCCACGGCCGAGGCACTGCTCTACGGGATCCTGCAGCTGCAGCGGAAAATCCGCCGCACCGGCACCCTTGTTCGCTGAAAGGGGAGCGGCATGACCGAGGCGCTTAACGAACTCGTCGCTCATCTGGAGCATCGTCAGGGCGATGCGCTGCGCGCGCATGACATCGCGCATGACGAACTGACCGTCACGGTCGGATTGTCAGACCTGGTGTCCTTCGTGCGATTTCTGCAGAACGATGGAAGCTGCCGGTTCTCGACGCTGGTGGACATCACCGCCATCGACTACCCTGAGCGGCGCCAGCGGTTCGAAATGGTGTATCATTTCCTGTCGATGTACCGGAACCACCGCATCCGGGTGAAGGTAAGCGTGGACGCGGACGCGATGGTGCCGTCGATCACGTCGCTCTACCCGTCGGCCAACTGGTTCGAGCGCGAGGTGTTCGACATGTTCGGCATCCTGTTTTCGGGGCACCCCGACCTGCGGCGGATCCTCACCGACTACGGCTTCAGGGGCTTCCCGCTGCGCAAGGATTTCCCGACCACCGGTTATACCGAAGTGCGCTATGACGAGGCGCTCAAACGCGTCGTCTATGAGCCGGTGAAGCTGGTGCAGGAATACCGCCAGTTCGACTTCATGTCGCCGTGGGAGGGTGCTCAATATGTCCTTCCCGGGGACGAGAAAAAGGGGGCGTGACAGCGTGCAGCAACCGGCGCTCATGTTTGGAATCGGGGCCACGCGGGCAGGGACAACCTGGCTTTACCGCTACCTGCGCGCGCATCCCGAATGCCATCTTCGCGCGGTGAAGGAACTGCACTGGTTCAACACCCACGAAAACGACCGGTTCGACGCCCGTGTGGAAACGCTTGATGCTGTGCGCGCGCGCGCCGAAGCCGACCTGCGCGCGGCCGAGGTCGGCGACCCCGCGCGCGTGCCGATGCTGCGCACCCGGTTGCGCGATCATGATGAACTGATCGACCTGACTCGCCGCCGCGCGGGGCATGACGCCTGGCTGCGCTGGGTCGAGGACGGGCGCGGGGCTGAAACACGGCTTGTGGGCGACATCACGCCCGCCTATGCGCTGCTGTCCGAAGCGACGCTGCGGCTGATGGCGGGGCTGCGCTCGGCGGTGCGCTTCGTTCTGGTGCTGCGTGACCCGCTGGCCCGCCTGTGGTCGAACATCCGACAGATGGCGGGGCGGGGCGCGCCCGATCCGGCGAAACTGGAACGCCGCGCGTTGCGGGGCTTGCGCAGCTGGCTGGCAGGGGACAATCCGCCAATCGCCGCGCGCGCCGACTACGCGGGCATGTTCGCACGGCTGGATGCGGCGCTTGATCCGCGCATGCTTTATGTCGAATTCCACGAGCGTCTGTTTTCCGATGCCGCCGTGGCGCGTCTGTGCGGGTTTCTGGGGCTGACGCCGCAGCCCGCGCCGTTGACACGCAAGGTTCATGCCGCCGCACCCGTGGCGCTGGACCCGGCGCTGGCCGCCGCC
>SKKS01000466.1 GCA_007123625.1 Paracoccaceae bacterium | reverse complement strand
CCAATCGTCTGGCAAGACGACATGCTGGAAAAAACGCTGCAATCGCCGATAGGTCGATGCAACCTTTGCGCGACCGGGACGCTCTGTCGCGATATGCGTCAGATTTACCGTACGGGCGCTGATCATGCCGAGCAAAAGCACGCACAAGGTCTCAAGCCGCGACTTGCCCAGCGGCACATGCGGGGTTCACGATTGCCGATTGCGCCCTCCGCGTGTGATCCGTGCCGCGATCAGGTCGATCAGAAAGCCCGTCCCGCCCAGCCCGGTCACGAACACCGCCAGCGCGCGGGGCATCGTCATCTGGCGCTACCGCGCCCACGAACAGCGCAGGCACCCCTTCGCGCCAGCTGTCGCGCAATGTGATCCAGCGGACCAGGCCACCGGCGGCACCGGCCAGCGCCGCTTTGCCCGGCTCGGACGCCAGCCAGGCCAGAAAGGATTTTTCAGCCACCATAGGCCTTTTCCGTCATGCTGCCTCCGTCTCGCGCATAAAAAAGCCCGCCTCAGGCGGGGTCGTGCCGTCTGCCTTGTCGAGAAAATCGCCGTTACAGATCCCGCCCCATTATCCGCAGCGTCAGCGCGCGCAGATCGTCGTCATCCCCGGACTGCGCCAGCGCGCGGAGCCCGGCTTCGGTGCTGCGCGCCTGCTCAAGCATCCGTCGCGGTTCGTCGGCGCATGTCGCCGCCTCCTGGACGTCTTCGAGAAGATTCTTGGCCTCTGTCATGATTGCCTCCAAAGAAGTCCTGCGCCAGTTCGACGTTACTGCTCACCCACCATGTTGATCACCGGCGGACCTAATAGAACCCGCTATTTGCTGATACTGTTCCATTGAAAGAATGCTGATGCTGCTCCTGCCGTTCAGTCTCGGTCATGGGGCCTCCGTCTCGCGCAAAGCCCGCCTCCAGGCGGGGTCTTATCGTCTTGCCTTGTTGATCCTCGGTGCCAGATCGCGGGGTGCGCTTCGTCTCGCGCTCCGCGCGTCCAGCCACGCCGCGAAATCCGGGCGAAACCTGCGTTGCTCCATTAGGTCCGAGCCTTCCAGCCCGGCCCACATCAGATAGTAACGAAGCGTTGCGGGGTGGATTGTTACGATTGACGAAATAGCACAGCCCCTCCTATCTGCCGGTAGATCGAACAGGCGGGAACACCGCCGGATGCAGCCGCTGCGTCATCCGCGAAGGGGCCGGGCGGGATCGTTGAGGAAAGTTCCTTCCAAGCCGTAAATCCGTCGATTCCCTACCCTCGTGCAAACACTTGATCCGCCCCCACGCCTGAGCTTGTAAACGCCATCTGACTGCCACGCGTTCCATTTAGCCGAGGCAGGTTGAGCACCTCGAATACGTCGGTGCCAGCATCCGGACCGTCAGTTGTGCCGATCCCCGTGATGTACACACCGCGCGGGCGATCCGGCGCGGTGGTGATGGCGCTATCGGGCAGCATCAATACGAGCGCGACGAGGCAGGGCCAGATCAGGGTGGCGCCGGTGATTTGTGGGAACTGGTCCGACCCCACCGGGTGCGGGTGTCGCCCCCGCAGCGCGGGCAGGACGCCGCCGGGCCGCCGACATCGGCCAGCGCGTCGATCTCCAGAACGGCCTCGGCACGCTTGCGCGCATCGGCAACGAGGCCCTCGGCCTGGCGCAGTTCCTGCGGGGTCAGGCGGGCAAGCAGGCGGCCAAATTCGGTCGGATCGAAGCGGGGCATGGCGGGTCTCCTGGGGCCTCGGAAGGTTCAGCATACCTCACTGGCGCGCAAGAACAAAGAGAGACCAAACACGATTTGCTGACACCGCCCTGTCGTGTAGTGTGGCGCCAGCTTTCAAATCCTCAAGTCACCAGATTCAGTCATAGCTCGCGAAGTGCCGGGCACAGCGCGTTTTTGTACTGAGAAGTCAGCCGTGTGCGACGATCTGGAACAGTTGAACCTTCAGGATGGTCTTGCAGTACCCCTGCCATGCGAACGCTTGCTGAAAAAGATGAAACATGAAAACATCTTTTGTGGCAGAGGAGGCAAGAACATGCCCACGATCCAGTCTGCGCTTGTTGTTGACGATGATCCGCTTGTTCGCGGCACGATCTGCGCGGCGCTGAGCGGCATCGGTATCCAACCGATTGAAGCAGGCGACGGGAGATCGGCATCCGATCTCGCCGGGAGGTGCCAGTTCGAGCTTGTGATTTCCGACCTGTTCATGCCCCACATGGATGGTCTGGAGCTCATTTCGGACATTCGCAAGAGATTCCCCAATGCAAGATTCATCCTCACGACCGGCGGCGGTGGCATGTTTCCCCTTCGCGGCAGCGGAATCCGGAACCTTGAAGACATGGCCCGCCTTCTTGGTGCGTCGCTTGTGTTGCACAAGCCCTTCCGCCGTACCGAGCTTTGGGCAGCGATCAAAAGCCTGGAAAGCCCGACCGAGTGGGAGTTGCGCAGGTCATCGGCACTTGCGGCGCGACCGTCGGATTAGGGCAGCACGAGCGTCGCTCTGGGCTGCAGCTCGTGCGGACCGCGCGCGGCTAATTGTCCAGAACGCGCCTGATCTTCACAGCCAGGGCTGCCCGACGGTAAGGTTTGCTCAGAAGGTTCACGCCGGGGTCAAGCCTGCCCTGATGAACAATGGCATCCTCGGTATAGCCCGAGGTAAAAAGAACCTTCAGATCGGGTTGCCGCAGCAGCGCGGCGTCTGCAAACTGGCGCCCGTTCATACCGCCGGGCATCACCACGTCGGTGAACAGGAGGTCAAAGAACCAACCAGTGTCCATGATCTCAAGTGCAGCGGCAGCTGACGCTGCTTCCTTGCAATCGTAGCCAAGGCTGCGCAGTTGCGCGACCACATGGCTCCGAACCATGTCGTCATCCTCGACGACAAGGATGCGTTCAGTCCCCCCGATCAATCCGGCACCGGTCCGGGGCGTTGGATCTTGTGCTTGCGGCGTGGCCGCGGCAGGGAAGTACAGCTTGATCGTCGTGCCATCACCGGGTTCCGAGTAGATGCGAGCGTAGCCACTCGACTGCTGAACGAACCCCCAGACCATCGACAGGCCAAGCCCGGCCCCCTTTCCAACCTCCTTTGTTGTGAAGAAAGGCTCGAATGCCCGTTCCGACACATCCGGTTGCATCCCGCAGCCGTTGTCGGAGACCGATAACATGACATATCGGCCTTCCTTTAAGTCTTCGGCGCGCAGCACATCATCGGCCATGAACGTCACGTTCGACGCCCCGATCGTCAGTCGCCCGCCATCCGGCATGGCATCGCGCGCGTTGATCACAAGATTCAGGAGTGCATTCTCGAGTTGGCCCGGATCGGCCTCGATCGGCCAGACATCGGGAGCGGGGTTGATCTCGATATCTATGTCCTCCGTTATCGTTCGCTCAATCAGCTCCGCGAGTCCGGTCAGCAGCTTTCTCGGGTCAAGATGCTTTGGCGCCAGCGCCTGACGGCGTGCGAAGGACAGCAGATGACTGGTCAGGGTCGCCCCGCGTTCAGCAGCCTGCATTGTGACTTCGGCCAGTCGGCGCGCCTTCGGGTCGGTTGCGTGGATGTCTGAAAGGGCTTCGGCACTTCCCAGAATGATCGTCAGAAGATTGTTGAAGTCATGGGCGATTCCACCAGTCAGCTGTCCCACGGCCTGCAACTTCTGGGATTGGCGCAGTTTGCTTTCCAGAGCGCGCAGTTCCGTGACATCGGTCGTGCTGCCGATCATTCTGACGGGTGCGCCGGATTCGTTGCGCAGGATGAAACTCCGGTCCATGACATTTACCGTCCGACCATCCGCGCAAATTGTCCGATACTCACCGGTCCAGTTGCTTTCGCCGCGCTCGATAACCGCCTGAAGGCTTCCGAACACCCGCTCGCGATCATCGGGATGAACCCAGCTTTCCCACGCGGTCATGTCATTGGCCAATGCGCTCGGATCGTACCCGTAAACCTCGAGCAGGGTGTCGTTCCACCACATCTTCCCGGACTTCAGATCAGCATCCCAGATAAGGTCATTGGTTGCGCGGAGAAGAAGCCGGAAACGCTCTTCGTTCACTTGCAGCGCAGCGGCGTTGCGTTCCGCTTCCTCGGCCATGGCCGCGCTCAAGAGTTCCTGGTCACGGTGTCGTGTGAAATAGCCAACAAAAAGAACGAAGGCGAAGAAGCTGCCCAGAAACGCGACAATCGCCCCCACGTCTTCAACGGTGCGCGGCGCGCTTGGATGCGCCAGCACGAATAACGTGATCGGCACCGGTGCCAGGCTGACAAGCACGCCGATCGCGCGCTTGTGGAAACCGAAATTGGTGAACTCGTGAAACAGCACCAGCGGGAAGAACCAGGCGATGTAGGGGACGATAGCGACGATCTGTTCGGATGCACCATAGCCAACGATGGAAACCGCATTCAGATAGAGCGCGAGAAAGATACTCAGACACCCGGTGATCACGCCCGTCGCCATCACCGGATGCACCGAAACGAGGACCAGCATACTACCGGTCACGAAGGCACAAAGCCCGATGAGCCATGCCTCCACCGTCGAAACGGCGCCAAGTGCCACTCCGAAGAACACCCCAAGCATCGCACCGGAAAACGCGATCGACAGTGCGATCTGGACTGCCTTGAGCGCCTGTCTGCGGCGGTCTGCGCTCGAGTTCAGGGCTGGGGGCATAAGTACTTTCTGTTCGATTTGACAGTCGTCGGATGGACCTGACCACGCGATGGCCGGACTCCTCCAGGTTGCACGATAGATGATTTATATCTCAAGACAAAGCCCAATGGACTGCGTCGCGGCGCGGCAACAACTCTCGGCCCCGCGCGGCCGCAGGCAAAGCGGCGTTGCAAGGAGAACGGCGTGAAGCATGTCAGGGGCTTTCGGCTGTGACATGAATGCTCAAGCATGCTGAAAAAACCCGTTTCCCGAACAGTGGAATCCGGCTGGCGCGGCCTTGGCGGCCTCACAACCCCGCCAGATTCAGACTCACCCGATGAACGCCAGCGCCACGCCACCGACCGCCGCCACGATCACCACGGCCCAGGGCGGGGCTTTCCACGCCATCAGCAGAACGAAGCAGGCCAGCGCCAGTGTGAAATCGCGCATGTCGCCGATGGCGCTGGTGAACACGGGCGAGTAGAGCGCGGCGCCCAATATGCCCACCACCGCCGCATTCGCGCCCTGCATCAGCGATTGGGCAGGCGCCATGGCGCGGAACCTGTCCCAGAAGGGCAGCGCGCCCACCAGCAGCAGGAAGCCTGGCAGGAAGACAGCCAACAAGGCCAGCGTCGCCCCAAGGATACCATTCGGTTCCGGCCCCAGCACGGCCCCAAGATAGGCCGCGAAGGTGAAGAGCGGTCCTGGCACCGCTTGCGCGGCGCCGTAACCTGCCAGGAATTCATCCGGTGTGACCCAGCCGGGTTGGACCACTTCGGCCTGCAAAAGCGGCAGCACCACATGACCGCCCCCGAACACCAGCGCTCCCGCGCGATAGAAACTGTCGATCACGGCGAAGACTTGTCCTTGCCCCGCGACCAGTGGCAGCAGGAAAAGCGCCGCGAAGAAGGTGACCAGGGCCGCCACCGCGACCCCGCGCGATACCGGCATGGTGACATGCCCGCTGACCGGAGTTCCCGAGCCGCGCCCAAGGGCCAGACCGGCAATCGCGCCCAGCATGATCGCACCCACCATTCCGAAAGCACCGGGCGCGAAGGACAGCACCGCTACCGCGCCGACTGCAATGGCCGCGCGTTCGCGGTCGGGGCACAGGGTCTTCGCCATCCCCCAGACGGCCTGCGCAATGATCGCTACCGCAACGATCTTGAGCCCGTTCAGCGCCGCCGTTCCCACAGGCTCCGCAATGCTGGCCGCGCTCATGGCGAATACCAGCAGCACCAGCGCCCAAGGAAGCGTGAAGGCCACGAAAGCCCCCAGCGCGCCCAGCCAGCCCGCGCGCATCATCCCCAGCGCGAAACCAACCTGGCTTGATGCGGGACCGGGCAGAAACTGGCACAGCGCCACCAGATCGGCATAGGCGCTGTCATCCAGCCATTTGCGTCGCGTAACCAGCTCATCGCGGAAATAGCCCAGATGCGCGATCGGCCCGCCAAAGCTGGTCAACCCCAGCTTGAGAAAGGCCGCGAACACCTCGCCTGCGCCGCCTTGGGGCCCGGCTTCGGGGGGGCGGGTTCCGTGTCTCATATCGGCTCGCATCGGTAGCCCGGTCGGCGCGCGCGCGCCACCTG
>SKKS01000249.1 GCA_007123625.1 Paracoccaceae bacterium | reverse complement strand
GTTGGGTGTCGGCATTACTCTGCACACATCCGCGCCAAGGCGTTTCTGTGTTGGTGGCCGTTGCGGCGATTCCTGCCCGGACTCCGGCATGTGCTTGTGTTTTCGTCACAATGCCGTTGTTTTCCGATGTCACAAGGATGGGGCGCGACTTCGGGTGTCGAAACGCTTGCCAGTCGGAAGTCGCAATATATAGTGTCATTCAACGAGGCGCGCGCCCGATGCTCCGCCCGGCCTGCATCGCGCCTGCGTCCTGGTGACGGGACCTGCAACATGGATGCTGCCTTCCGCGACGACTTCGTGCGACAACCGGCCGGAGCGCGGCATTTTCCGGCGCTGGTTCTGAACGCCGATTACCGCCCGCTGTCGTATTACCCGCTGTCGCTTTGGCCCTGGCAAGACGCGGTCAAGGCAGTGTTTCTGGACCGCGTGGACATACTTGCGGAATATGACCATGTGGTGCGCAGCCAGCGCACGGTGATCCGGATTCCGTCGGTGGTGGTCCTGCGGGAATATGTGCGCCCGCGCAAGCGTGCGGCTTTTACCCGCTTCAACCTGTTCCTGCGCGATGAATTCACCTGCCAGTATTGCGGGTCGCGGCATGACCTGACCTTTGATCATGTGGTGCCGCGCGCGCATGGTGGCGTCACCAGCTGGGAGAACGTGGTCGCGGCCTGCGCGCCTTGTAACCTGCGCAAGGGGTCGAAATCTCTGCGTAATTCCGGCCTGCGCCTGCGCCGTCCCGCGCGCGAGCCGGGGTCGGAGGAGTTGCGCAACATCGGTCGCCGCTTCCCGCCCAACCATCTGCACGACAGCTGGCTTGATTACCTCTACTGGGACAGCGAACTGGACGCCTGATCCGCCCTTCCACGTGTCTGCACTGGACTTCCGCGGCTTTTGGCACTAATCCGCGCTGATAGCGCTAACGCAGCGTTTCGGTACAGCGCGAGGGTTTTCTTGGCCGGGTGCGCGTGCGACGGTTCCCTGGTGGTTGATGAGGTCAACATGGTTTCGCGGGTCATTCCGGTCGATTGCTTCGATCTGGTCGTTTTCGGGGCAACGGGTGATCTTGCCCGGCGCAAGATCCTGCCCGGCCTCTACCGGCGCTGGCTGGACGGGCAGATCCCCGAAGGGGCGCGCATCATCGGTGCCGCGCGCAGTGCAATGGGCGCAGACGAGTTTCACGCTTTCGTGCGCGAGGCATTGTCGGAATTCGTGACCGCAGCCGAATTCGACGATGCGCGACTTGCGGCCTTCATGGACATGCTGGCCTATGTCGCGATCGACGCGGCGGGCGATACAGGCTGGACCGTTCTGGGCGGGCTGATGCGCGACGATGTGGTGCGGGCTTTCTACTTCTCGGTTGCTCCGGCAGTGTTCGGACCGCTTGCGGAGCGGCTTCACCTGCATGGCATCGCCACCGCCGACAGCCGTATTGTCGTGGAAAAACCCTTTGGGCATGACCTGACCTCGGCGCGCAAACTCAACCGGATGCTGGCGGCGCATTTCGACGAAAGCCAGATATATCGGATCGACCATTACCTGGGCAAGGAAACGGTCCAGAACCTGATGGCGGTGCGCTTTGCGAATATCCTGTTCGAGCCGCTGTGGAATGCGCAGTTCATCGATCATGTGGAAATCACCGTGGCCGAAACCGTGGGCGTCGGTGGGCGCGGCGGGTATTATGATCGTTCGGGTGCGATGCGGGACATGGTGCAGAACCACCTGATGCAGCTTTTGTGCCTGATCGCAATGGAGCCGCCCAACCGCTTTGATCCTGACGCCATGCGGGACGAGAAGCTCAAGGTCATTCGCGCGCTCGACCCGGTCGCACCCGCGGATGTGGTGCGCGGGCAATATGCCTCGAATGGTGGCGCGTCCTATGTCGACGAGGTCGGCAATCCCGACAGCCGTACCGAAAGCTTTATCGCGATGAAGGTGCATGTCTCAAACTGGCGCTGGAAGGGCACACCGTTTTACTTGCGGACCGGCAAGCGCCTGCGCACCCGTGTGTCCGAGATCGCCATTGCCTTCAAGGAGCCGCCGCATTCGATTTTTGGCGAGGCCGAGCGCTGGAAGGAAAATGTTCTGGTCATTCGCCTGCAGCCGGACGAAGGCATGGACCTGCGGGTGATGATCAAGGAACCGGGGCCGGGCGGCATGCGCCTGAAGGATGTGGCGCTGGACATGTCCTTTGCCGAGGCGCTGGGCGACGGGGTGCAGATCCCCGATGCCTATGAGCGGCTGATCATGGACGTGATCCGCGGCAACCAGACCCTTTTCATGCGCTCTGACGAAGTCGAGGCCGCGTGGGCATGGGTTGACCCGATCATCGCGGACTGGGAGAAAAGAGCCGATGTCCCCCGGCCCTATGATCCGGGCAGTTCCGGCCCCGAGGACGCGCTGATGCTGATGCACCGCGACGGGCGCCGATGGCGCGAGGTGAAGTGATGGATTTCGTCGAATACCCGGACCGCGACCTGTTGATGCTTGGCGTGGCGGACCGTCTGGCCGCGCAACTGGGCGAGGCTTTGCGGCGCCACGAAAGGGTCAGCCTGACCGTGCCGGGCGGCACCACGCCGGGGCCGGTATTCGATACGCTGAGCGGGGTCGCGCTGGATTGGGCGCGGGTCCATGTGGTTCTCAATGACGAGCGATGGGTCCCCGAGGATCACCCGCGCTCAAACACCGCCCTGTTGCGGCAGCGCCTGATACAGGGACACGCGGCAAAGGCCCGGTTGATCCCGCTCTACGCACAGTTCGTGACCCCCGAAGAAGCGCTGGACGAGCTGGCAGCGGGGTTGATTCCGCATCTGCCGCTGACGGTGGCGTTGCTGGGCATGGGGGCGGACATGCACACCGCGAGCTTGTTTCCGGGGGCCGACAATCTGGCGCCTGCGCTGGCCGACGGGGCCCCGCCGCTGATGGCGATGCGCGCGCCCGGTGCGCCCGAGCCGCGCATCACGCTGACCGCACCGGTTCTGCGCGCTGCGCTGCATGTCCATTTGCTGATCTCCGGGCCGGAGAAGCGCGCGGCCCTTGAGCGCGCGCGCAGCCTGCCCCCGGCCGAGGCCCCGGTTGCCGCAATCCTGTCGGAGGCGACCGTACACTGGGCGGAATAGTGGTGCATGCATGCATGCACGATCGGCGCCGAGGTCAGGCTTTCCAGCGTCGATGGGTCCAGAGCCATTGATCCATATGCAGCCGGACCTGCGCGCTCAGGCTGTCATTAAGGACCTGGGTCATGGTCGCAGCGTCGGAATGGGGCACGGGGGCTTCGATGGTCGCCCTGAACGTCAGTCCGTCCGGCTGTCGGATGGCGTAACCCGGCACCAGAACCGCGTCGAACTTGAGCGCCAGTTCCGCCGCCGAAAGTGCGGTGCGCGCGGGCTTGCCCATGAAATCCAGCACCGCGCCGTGCTCCATGTCCTGGTCAATCAGCATCCCCAGCATCCGGCCTTCGCGCAGATGACGCAGCATCGCGCCCAGCCCCTCGCGTCCGCGCGGGAAAGGCGGGTTCAGGAAATGCTCCAGTGCGGCCACATAGCGGGTATTCACGATCCGGTTGTGCAGCGGCATGTAAAGCCCGCCAAAGTCAAAGCCTTGTGCGCGCAGGGCCACAACCCCGGCCAGATGGTTGCCCAGATGCCCGGTCACCAGGATCACCGGTCGGTCTTCGGCCTTTGCCTGCGCCATCGCATCAAGGCCCGGGCCGGCCAGTGGCGTGCTTGCTGCATGAGCGGCAAATTCCGCGCCGGACAGCTGTTCGATCAGGGCGCGCCCCATGTTATTGGGGACGTTGCGCACAAGGCGCGTCACCTCGGTCGCAGGCAAGTCCGGCATGACATGGGCCAGGTTCTCGCGAATCCGCGCGCGGTATCCGGCCACCGGTGCAATCAGCGCCGACGATGCACGCCCCATAAGCGCCACCCGCCGCGCGAGTGGCAGGCGCATCAGCGGCGCGATGATCGCGCGCAGCGCCTGTGCCTCGGCCCGGTGCCGCAGGCTGACCTTGGGCATCGGGTCAGGCTTGTGCTCGGGCGTGGACGGGCGCATCCGGTGGCCTTGTCTGGTGTTGGGGTCTGGTGTCGGGGGCGGCTTGTCGCAGGTCGTCGGGTTTAGCGTGGCAAGGCGGGGCAGGGCAAGCAAGCCCGGGTTTCGAGGCGCGGCCCGCGCCGTTGATGTTGGCTCAACCCGGTACGACGCGCCCCCAGAGATCATAGTCGCCGGCTTCCTCGACCTCGACCGAAACGATATCCCCGGGCTTCAGGGTGTCGAAGTCTTCGTCGATGAACAGGTTGCCGTCGATTTCCGGCGCGTCGGCCATGGTGCGGCAGGTCGCCCCCTCGTCATCGACGGTATCGACGATGACGGGCAGAGTCTGTCCGACCTTGGCCGCCAGTTTCGCCGCCGAAATCGCCTGCGCTTTTTCCATGAAGCGCTCCCAGCGGTCCTGTTTCACGTCGTCCGGCACATGATCGGGCAGGGCATTCGCGCGGGCGCCTGCCACGTTTTCGTACTGGAAGCACCCCACACGGTCGAGTTGTGCCGCGTCCAGCCAGTCCAGCAGGGTTTCGAACTCGGCCTCGGTTTCCCCCGGGAATCCGACGATAAAGGTCGACCGCAGGGTGATGTCCTGGCAGATTTCGCGCCATTCGGCGATCCGGTCCAGCGTGCGCTCGGCGGCGGCGGGGCGGGCCATGCGCTTCAACGTGTCCGGGTGGGCGTGTTGGAAGGGGATGTCGAGGTACGGCAGGATCAGCCGCTCTGCCATCAGCGGAATCAGCTCGCGCACATGCGGATAGGGATAGACGTAGTGCAGTCGGACCCAGGCGCCGAGGGAGCCAAGGTCACGCGCCAGATCGGTGATATGGGCGCGGTGGCCTTTCGCCGCACCATGTTTCAGGTCCAGCCCATAGGCCGAAGTGTCCTGGCTGATGACCAGCAATTCGCGTACCCCTGCGGCAACCAGCTTTTCCGCCTCGCGCACGACCGCATGGGCGGGGCGGCTGACCAGTTTCCCGCGCATGTCGGGGATGATGCAGAAGCGGCAGGCGTGATTGCACCCTTCCGAGATCTTGAGATAGCTGTAATGGCGCGGGGTCAGCGAGACGCCCGAGGCCGGAAGCAGATCGATGAACGGGTCCGGACTGGGCGGGACGGCGGCATGGACAGCATCGAGCACCGCCGCATACTGGTGCGGTCCAGTGACGGCCAGCACCCGTGGGTGCGTGCCAGTGATGTATTCCGGGTCGGCGCCCAGACAGCCGGTGACGATCACGCGCCCATTCTCGCGCAGCGCCTCGCCGATGGCGTCCAGGCTTTCTGCCTTGGCGCTGTCCAGGAAGCCGCAGGTGTTGACGATGACCGCATCGGCGCCGCTGTAGTCGGCGCTGATGGCATACCCTTCGGCGCGCAGCCGCGTCAGGATGCGTTCGCTGTCCACCAACGCCTTGGGGCAGCCAAGACTGACCATGCCGATGCGCGGCTGGCCGGGGCGCACGGGCTCGCGCAGCTGCGCGGACGGCGCGATGTCGGGGCGCAGGTCGGGCGGATTCGGGGTCGCGGCCCGATGGGGCGCATGTGTCGGGGGCTGGGTCATGGGGGCCATATAGCGGGCGCGCCCGGTCTGGGGAAGGGGGCCTTGTCTGTCGGCTGCCCTGCGGCCGTGGTTGCGCAGCCCTGAAAGGTTCTCCCGCCCCCTGATGCACCGGCGCGTGCCGCGCGCCGCCGCCCAGGCGTTGGGCCGGGCCGTTGCGCGCCCTTCGGGCCCGCAGCGGAGAACAGGGCGTGTAGCTCCGGCAAGTCGACGTCGCCGTGTGCGACGGGCCACCCCGGGAGCCGGTCAGGCGCTGGCTCCGCGCGGGCTTGCCCGCGCGGCCCGGCCCAACGCCTGCCGCGCGGAACGCGCGGGCAAGGGGCGGGAGAACCGGTCAGACCTGGCGCTTTGGTGGGGGATCAGTCCTCGAACTCGACCAGCAGGTCCTTGGCGTCGATCTGTGCCCCGGCCTGGACATGCACCGCCTTGACCGTACCTGCGCGCTCGGCGTGCAGGCCGGTTTCCATCTTCATCGCCTCGATGGTCAGCAGCAGATCACCCGCATTCACCTTCTGCCCGACCGTCGCGGCCACCGTGGCCACCGCGCCGGGCATCGGTGCGCCCAGATGCGCGGGGTTCGCGGCATCGGCCTTGGGGCGCTGGGCGGTCTTGGCCTTGACCGTGCGGTTGGGCACC
>SKKS01000292.1 GCA_007123625.1 Paracoccaceae bacterium | reverse complement strand
TCAATAGGGCTTGCCGCCGCCGAAAAAGGCGAGGATTTGGTTCACCACGCCGAATTCCTGTTGCCAGATGAAGAACCGCCAGGCGATGCCGCCGACAACCGGGGTCATCACGAAAGGGATCAGGAACAGTGCCAGCCAGAAGGACCGGAACCTCACCTGCCGCGCGTTCAGAAGGAAGGCAATCAAAATCCCCATGCCGACAGAGATGACCACGCAGCCGACCGTAAAGATCGCCGTGGTGCGCAGCGAGTTGATATAAAGCGGGTCTTCCAACGCGCGGCGATAATTTCCCAGCCCCACAAAGACCTGATTGCGGAAGGAATAAAGAAACACGTCATGCAGGCTGTAATAAAAGCCCATCGCCAGCGGCGTGCCCACAACCGCGACCATCAGGGTCAGGCCGGGCAGGATGAACCACCATCCGCGTGTGAACTTATGACGATGCGATGCCATGCCGGTTGCTCCCTGAACATGGCCCGGGCGGAGGGTCCGCCCGGGCCGGTAGGCATTATGCCGGTTTATTCGACATAGCCTGCGCGCCGGAAGGCGGCTGTCATGTCGCGCACCCAGCGATCCTGCGCCTGCTGCGGTGTCAGATCCCCCGAATAGATATCGGTGATGAAATCGGTCGTGCCATTCCACATGACAGAACCATATTCCGGGATACCCTGACGGATGAAGACCGATTGCAGCACCTGTTCATAGGCAGGCAGGAAGTCGGGGTAATAGGGCCGCAGGTTGCGCAGCTCCTCGCTTTCGAAATGCGCAGTGGTCGAGAACTGCTCGGACTGGATCGCCCAATCGACTGCGTTTTCCTGAAGCATCCAGTGCAGGAACTTGAAGGCTTCCTCGGCATTGGGGGTGTCAAAGACCATCACGCCGCCACCGCCAAGGAA
This sequence comes from Paracoccaceae bacterium, assembly GCA_007123625.1. Taxonomy (GTDB): domain Bacteria; phylum Pseudomonadota; class Alphaproteobacteria; order Rhodobacterales; family Rhodobacteraceae; genus Rhabdonatronobacter. The sequence goes on along the minus strand of SKKS01000292.1, from coordinate 5,356 downwards.
GGGCGTGCCCTGCGTCAGACCCGCGATATTGTCTTCCCACAGGGGCAGCGGGGCATAGCCGGTATTGCCTGCCGCATTTCCTGCCGGGTCTTCGACTGTGCCCACACCCTGCGGCCACATGGTCGCCGTGGCCAGACGCCCGTCGCGGAACATTTCCAGCCCTTCCAGGAAACCCCAGTTCTGCGCCTCGCGCGGGGCGGTGTTCTGGGCCAGATCGACGAAATATTCCGCCGTCTCGATCACGACGGGATGGTCAACATCCGGCACGTAGTTTTCGTCCCAGCCAGAGATACCGGCGGAATACAGAACGACGATATAGCTGCGGGTGATGCCCGCGCCCGCGCCAAGCGCATCGGCCCAGCCATAGACCGAATGCTCCAGCGTCTCGCCCGCAAGGGTTTCGCCGGCATCACGGGTGAAGAAGCCTGCGACCTCACGCAGCTCGGCCCAGGTTTGCGGCACGTCCAGCGCGCGGCCGAACTCGGCCTCGAAGGCGGTCTGTTCATCCGGATGCTCGAACCAGTCGCGGCGCACGATCAGCATGGGGGCGGCAGGCGCTGTTGGCAGGGCGATGAATTCGCCCGGGCGTGCGTCTGAACGCATGTGGCTGTCGATGACCAGTTCGGGATAGGCATCAACATCGAAGCCATACTGTTCGATCAGCGGGGTCAGGTCGATCACATGATCGACGAAGCTGCCGAACCAGCCGGGGCTGTGATAACCCAGATCCCAACGCCCGGTCCCGCCGATGGCCTCAATCGACATCTGGTCGCGCAAGGTATTGCCGGGCAGGATTTCCCCGATCACGCGGACCCCGGTTTCCTCTTCATACTTTGGCGCGAAATAGTTCACGACGGCATCGGCCTCGGCACCGGGATGCAATGCCCAGCGGATGGTCACATCCTGCGCGGCAGCGATACCGGCCAGCCCCATGCCAAGGGCAAGACCCCCGGCAAAGACTATCCTTTTTGTGGTATGTGACATTGGTCTTTCCTCCTCCTGAGTGTTTGGGTCGTCTGGTTGGATTGGGCGTGGTTCAGTTCAGCCGCGCCTCGGTTATCGGGTCGAACAGATGCAGCCGTCCCGGTGTGGGCGCGACAGTCAGCGCCTGTTCGGGCGCAAGATCGTGGCGATCACGCAGCACGATCGTCATGGGCAGTGCGCCGATGCGCGCGCCAACATGGATTTCCGCGCCCGTGGGTTCAACGATGGAAATGGTCGTCTGCAAGCCGGTGTCGGCGACGGACAGATCCTCGGGGCGGATGCCGACACGCACCGCCTGCCCTTCGCACAGGGTCGCGCCTTCGGGCACATCAAGGCTTTGACCATCGGTGAAAACCAGCTTCGCGTCCTGCACGGTCGCATCCAGAAAATTCATCGCCGGGGACCCGATGAACCCTGCCACGAAAAGGTTTTCCGGTCGGTCATACAGTTCCAGTGGCGAGCCTGCCTGCTTGACCACCCCGTCATGCATGACGACAATCACATCGGCCATTGTCATCGCCTCGATCTGATCATGCGTGACATAGACAGTCGTGACCTTCAGGCGCTGGTGCAATTGCTTGATCTCGGCCCGCATCTGGACGCGAAGCTTAGCGTCAAGGTTCGACAAAGGTTCATCGAACAGAAAGACCTGAGGGTTGCGCACGATGGCGCGGCCCATCGCGACGCGCTGGCGCTGCCCGCCCGACAACTGGCGCGGATAGCGGCCCAGCAGCGCATCGAGGTTCAGGATGCTGGCAGCATGTTCGACCCGCTGCGCAATCTCGGCCTTGTTGATGCCAGAGAGTTTCAGCGCAAAGCCCATGTTCTGGGCGACAGTCATATGCGGATAAAGCCCGTAATTCTGAAAGACCATCGCAATGTCGCGGTCCTTCGGGGCCATGTCGTTGACTTCCTTGCCGCCGATCAGGATCGCGCCGTTGGTCACATCCTCCAGCCCCGCGATGATGCGCAGCAATGTGGACTTGCCGCAGCCCGAGGGGCCGACAAGCACGACAAACGCGCCATCCGCAATCTCGATATCAATGCCATGAATGACACGGACATTGCCGAATGACTTTTCGACCTTCTGAATGCTGACGCCCGCCACTTGCTGTTTCCTTCTCTGGTCTTTTGCGACCTGTTGCACGGCTGCGGTCCCGATCTGCGCCGGTTACCGGCAGGCGCACCGGGCGGAGGGTCTTGTTCTGCCTGCCCGTTCCCGGCCGAAGCTGCCGGATTGGTGAAAAAAAGGCATCTCAGGCGCTCCTGCTCGCAGGGCTGGCCAGATCAGACAGGTCGGACAGAGCCACGGTCAGATCAGCCGCGGCGCTGTTGCGGATCACGGTTCTGGCGTTCACCATGTCATTGCCTTCGGCCCGCGCGACCGCCGCATCCTGCGCCAGCCCGTATTCCAGCCAGCGCTGAACCAGGCGCTGGTGCAGCACCGTGTCAGGCACGGCCAGCATCACGGTCACATCGAACATCTCGCGCAAGGCTGACCAGGGTTCAGAATCCAGCAGCAGGTAATTCCCTTCCACCACCACGACCCGAACATCAGCCGCCAGATGCCCAGCCCCGGGGATTGTCCGGTCAAGGCCCCGATCGAACAGCGGATAGGCCAGTTCCCCCGCACTGCGCCGGATGCGCGCGACTAGATCGATGAAGCCTTCGACATCAAAGGTCTGGGGCGCGCCCTTGACATGCCGGATGCCCCTTGCATCCAGCGCTTCATTGTCCAGATGAAAGCCATCCATCGGCAACAGGGCCGCAGGCGCGGTTTCGGCAATATCCGACAGGGCCGCGACCAGTTCGGCTGCGAAAGTCGATTTCCCCGACCCTGGCGCCCCGGCTATCGCCACAACAGTCCGCCGATCCTTTGCCCGCCGGGCGCGGATAAGATCGGTGATCGCTGTCATCGGATCGGCAGTCGTCGCCATACGCCCTCCCTTCTGGCACTGTGAGACAGGCCCACCGCTCCACAGGATCGTCATTGCCTCCCGACCAGCCCGTCGGACCCACCAGCGTTCTGCCGGCGGTCAGCCCCAAGGCATGTCAGAATTCAGCGCAGACCTCCCTGCTCCCGATTGACAGGGCTAGCGAATTGGACGACGTTGTGTCAATAAAAATCTTTAAATGAAGTAATAAGTCGGCATTCATGTCTGTCTCGCTTCCCCGTAATGGCGGTGGAGTCCAAGGCATCGGAAGCCTGCCACGCTTGCAGGCAAGGCGGTCGCAGACTATCACTGATTGTGCAGATACAAGATTCGGGTGGATGAACAACTATCATGAAGGGGTCCAACCAGATCACTGTCCGGAATAACAACGAACGCGTTATTCTTCACCTGATCCGACAGCGGGGCGTGCTGACAAAGGCCGAAGCAACCCGAGAAACGGGGCTTTCGCCCAATGCAGTGTCTGTCATCTTCAATGCGCTGGAGGACGAAAACCTGCTTCTGCGCGGCGCGGCGCTGCGCGGGCGGATCGGACAACCTTCGGTCCCGCTGCGCCTCAACCCCGATGCGCGCTATTACATCGGCCTGAAGATCGGGCGGCAAAGCTACGAGATGCTGGTCGTGGATTTCTGCGGGACGATCCGCGCGCGGCGGTTTCAGACCCATGCTTATCCCACGCCGCAGGGCATGACCGAATTTGTCAGATCCAACCTGACGGGGCTTCTACGTTCAGCGCGTGTCGGCAAGGCGCAGATCTGCGGGACCGGCGTGGCAATGCCATCGCAAATCTGGGAATGGGTCGAAGACTTCGATGCCGCACAGACCGAGATGGACGCTTGGCGCGATTTCGATACTGAGGGTCAGTTGGCGGCGGTCTTGCCCGGGCCGGTGCTGGTCGAGAATGACGGAACGGCGGCCTGCCGCGCAGAATGGGTCTTCGGAACCCTGTCGCAAAAGACCGACAGCATCTATTTCTTCTTGGGCACTTTCATCGGCGGCGGCATCATCCTGAACGGATCGGTATTTCGCGGCTGTCGCGGGAATGCCGGTGGCTTCGGGCCGTTGCGCATTCCTGACGAACCGGGGGGCACGCGGCTGATTGACCATGCCTCGCTGAGCGTGCTGGACCGGATGCTGCGGGAACAGGGGACGGTCACGCGCGCCACTGCCACGGATGCAGGCAACTGGAGCCGACTTGAACCCGTGCTGTCCACCTGGATCGAGCGTGCGTCCCGAAGCCTTGCACATGCCATCGTGTCCTCTGCGGCTGTCGTCGACTTCGATCATGTGGTCATCGACGGGTCTTTCCCGTCCGCTGTCCGATCGCAGCTTGTCGTGGCCACGGACGCCTATCTGAAACAACTGGATCTGCAGGGCGTCAATCGGCCTGCGCTGTGGAATGGCAGCTTTGGCGACAGCGCGCGGGCGCTGGGGGCGGCTTCGATCCATATCTCGGCGCGGCACATGATCGACAGATCCGAAGGACTTGCGCTGCCATCGGGGATTTGACTACCCCGCAGTTCGGGCAGTCCCGCCCAGCTTCGCGGCGCATGGCGCAGACATATGGCGCGCGCTCTGGCCTGCCTAAAGTCAGTCCAGCGCCTGCAAGCTGTCGCGATAGCGCTGCATATTCGCGCGATAGCCGCGCGCGGATGCCAGCAACCGCGCCCGCGCCGCGTCATCAAGCTGACGCACAACCCTCCCCGGTGCGCCCATGACCAGTGCGCCATCGGGGATGACCTTTCCCTACGTCACCAGCGCGCCCGCCCCGATCAGGCAGCCTTCGCCGATCACCGCGCCATTCAGCACCGTGGCCCCCATCCCGATCAGCGATCCCGCCCCGATGGTGCAGCCATGCAGCATCGCCTTGTGCCCGACGCTACAATCCGCCCCGAAACCCATGTGACCAGTCGTCCGGTCACTCTGGGACTGGGCACGTCGAAAAGCACGCCCATGGCAAGCGACTTTGTAAACTCCGCTTTCTGCCGACTGCAGCTGGTGAACGGAGGGGAGGCGACTGGCCGCTGTATTTATTTTCTGCGACTGCAATACTGCAACCTCACAGTCGGCTTTCCGCCCAACGTGTCAATGACCCGCTGGATGATGCTCCCTGCCTGACCTTCGGCAAAACGGTCGGCGCCAGTCGTTTTCAATTACCCTGAGCGTTTGTTCGCTGTGCAGCTGCTCGTGGCGCCTCGCACCGTAGCAATCGTTGCGCCTGCTCTAGTGTTCCACGTCTGACATAGGATTCCCAAGGCTGCTGCGTCGTGGCATGATCGGCGGATGAGACGTTCCGATGTCTGCCTTTACCTTGGCCCCGCCGACCGCGCTGAGCTTCAAGCTCTGCTGACCAACCGCAACACGCCGCGCAAGCTTGTCTGGCGGGCAGATATTGTGCTGGCGACAGCGGACTGTCAGGG
>SKKS01000294.1 GCA_007123625.1 Paracoccaceae bacterium | reverse complement strand
GGTTGGTTCGCTGGTGGCGGGCTATGGGCTGGGGGGCTAGAAAGTGGAGTTCCCGGATGCCACGGACCAGTTGCAACTGGCTTATTTCACCATCCTCAAGGTTGCCGGGCCGGTGCTGGCTGTCGCGCTTGGGGTGGGGCTTTTGATCGGCATCCTGCAGGCCGCGACCTCGATCAATGAAAACACGCTCAGTTTCGTGCCGAAACTGGTGGTGGTGTTCCTTGCGATGGCGCTGGGGTCTGCGCTGATGCTGGGGGTGTTGTCGGACTATTTCCTGCACGTTTTCGATCAGATTCAGAGCATCCGGTAAGGGTGCGGGGGATGGAAAGTGCCTTTGTCGCCTTGCCCGGCCTGGACCTTGCCCGCTTTGGCGACATGCTGGCGGCGCAGCTGTTCGCCATGCTGCGGATGGGTGCGTTCGTGGTCTCGGCGCCGGTCTTTGGCGGGCGGTTCGTGCCGCTGCCGGTGCGGATCATGGCGGTCGTCTGCCTGTCACTGATCGTGCCGCAGCAATACCCGATGCCCGATGCCGACACGCTGGCCGCATTGTCTGCGGTGCCGATGGTGCTGGCCGAGATTGCGCTGGGGGTGACGGCGGGCCTGGTGCTGACCATCCTGTTCGGCGCCGCGAGCATTGCGGGCGACCGTGTCGCCAATGCCGCAGGACTGGGTTTCGCAATGCAGGTGGACCCCACCGCCACTGGCCAGACGCCGGTGGTCGCGCAGTTGTTCAGTCTGTCGCTGATGATGGTGTTTCTGGGCATGGACGGGCATTTGCATGCGCTGCGGATTGTTCTGGACAGCTACGCCGACTTCCCGCCGGGGGCCGCGCTCGACATCTCGGCGCTGGCGCTGGCGGGTGTCATGGCCGGGGTATCGATGTTCGCGTTGGGAACGTCGCTGATGTTGCCGGTCGTGGCGGGGCTGCTGGTGCTCAACCTGTCGGTCGGGGTGCTGACCCGTTCGGCGCCGCAGCTGAACCTGTTCTCGGTGGGTTTTCCCATCACCATCCTGATGATGTTCGTTTTGTTGTGGCTGAGCGCGCCCAATCTGCTGCTGGGCCTGGCCGGACTTGTCAGCGACGGATTGCGCGACCTGCGCGACTTGCTGTCCGCCCCGTAAGGAGACCCGCATGGCCGCGCCCGACGACAGTGCCGAACGCACCGAGGAACCCACCGCGCGCAAGCTGGAGCAGGCGCGCCGCGACGGACAGGTGCTGGCGTCAAAGGAAATGATGGTCTTTGCAGCAATTGCCGCCGCGACGGCGGTGCTGTTGCTGCTGCCGGTGCTGGGCGGCGCCATCCTGAGTCGTTGGCAAGCGTACCTTTCGAATGCGGCCCGGCTTGGCGACGAGGCGCTTTTGCACGCCCTGCACCAAGGCGGGCGCGATGTGTTGCTGGCGGCGGGTATTGTGGGTGTGCCGGTCATGATCCTGATGATCGCGACGCAGGTTACCATCGGCGGGCTCAACTGGACCGCCAAGGGGTTCGCCTTCAAGCCCGAGAAGATCGACCCGCTGAAAGGGCTCAAGCGGATGGTCTCTGCCACGGCGCTGGTGGAACTGGGCAAGGCCGTGAGCAAGGTTGCCTTGCTGGGCGCCGTCGTGCTGGGCGGCATTCTCCTGGGGCTGCAAAGCCTTACAATCCTTGGCATGGTGCCGTTGGCCGACGCGCTGCGGCTGGTCTTTCGGCTGGCGCTGGCGATATTCGCGGGCCTGACGTTGGTTCTGGCCCTGGTCGCGCTGGTCGATCTGCTCTGGCAGGCGCACAAGCACCGCAAGCAGCTGCGCATGACCGTCAGCGAGTTGAAGCGCGAAACACGCGAGGATAACGGCTCGCCCGAGGTCAAGGGCAAGCTGCGGCGCCTCCAGATGGAGGCCAGCCAGCGCAGTGCCCGCGAACGCGGCGCGCTGGACAATGTGACGGACGCGACCGCAGTGATCGTCAACCCCGCGCATTTTGCCGTGGCCCTGCGGTATCTTCCTGACAATGACGATGTGCCGGTTCTGGTTGCCTCCGGGCGTGACGCGCTCGCGCTGCAGGTTATCGACCGCGCAAGGGTCGCCGGGGTTCCGGTGCTGCGCCTGCCGCCGCTGGCGCGTGCGCTGTATTTCACGGGCGATATTGGCCAGCCCATCCATGAAGGGTTGTTCGGCGCCGTCGCGGCGGTGCTGGCGCATGTATGGCGGCTGGAGCGCGGCCTGCACGAAGACCTTCCGCAGATCGACCTGCCGCCCGGGATGCACTTCGATGCGAATGGCCACGCGCCGCGCTGAAACTGGCACAAATCTTGCCTCCTGTCCGTGAACGCAACGCGCGCCAGGAAAGGACCAACCGATGCCACGCAAGTCAACCGATTGCCCGCGCTGCCGACAGGCGCGCCGCCTGGCAAGCTTCTGTTTCGCGGTCTTTGCGCTGGCGCTGGTGCTTTCGGCGTCTGCACCGGGGGTCGATCCGGCGCGGCAGGGCGCGCTGCTGTTGTGTGGTCTGCTGGCGGGGCTGGCCCTGTTTCGCCACCCCCTGGCGCGCATGGGGCAGGCGATGCGCCGCAAGCCCCTGCAGAAGGAACCATAGAAATGACCAAAGCCGACGACACCCCCCTTCAGGACGCCACGCAAGTGGCTCTGGATGCCGCTCAGCTGGCGACCGAGGCCGCGCACGAGGCGGAAGCCGCCATCGCAGCACGCAACCAGGCGGCCGAGGCGCTGAGCCTGACCGCGAGGCACACCCGCTTGCTGGTCCTGGGAACCGCTGCGGGCGCGGTGCTGGCGCTGGCTGGCGGCGGGGTGTTCTGGGTACGGGCGTCCAGTCACCTGCAACAGGCCGCCGAGGTGCAGGCCACGGCTACGGCGGGATTTGTCGAGAACCTGATGCAGATGAACGACGCGCTGGACCGGATGCAGGGCGCCACCCTGGCGGCACAGGCGCAGGCAGAACAGAATGAAGGATCGATCGATGCGCTGATTGCGCGGCTGGACCAGCGGCTTCAGGCTCTGGCGCGCGACGTGGGCCCGGGCGCTGCCGCAACCCACGCCACAGGCGGGCAGTGCACCGATTTGCTTGTGGCGCTGGCCGAGGTCGAGCTGAACCTGACCCGTCAGATGGCCAACCTGGTGGTCCCGTCACCACCGCCGGCGCAGCCTGCACCGAACCCTGTCGCCGGTCCTGCGCCCGTTTCTGCGTCGGCGTCCGCAGGCCCGCCAAGACCCGCCGTGTCCGCGCCCCGTCCCGCGCCGCCCCCGCCCAACCCATTCAGCTTTCCATGAAGCGCGCAGAAGAAGGAACACGCCAGATGTCGCCACAGAACAAGCACGAACAGGTTCTGGTACTGAACCGCTGTCGGATGGATGATTTCGGACATTGGTTCGGCCTGCGTGCGGGGGATGTCCTTCTAGCGGTCGACGGGCGGCCATGGCGCGGGACGGCGGCAGCATTGCAGATGCAAATGGCACGGGCCGGACGGCCAAGCGCGCTGAGTTTCCAGCGCGGCGCTGCTGTCTTTACCGTGTTGTGCGAGCGCGCGGATCTGGGCCGATGGGCGCAAGAGCCGCCGCGTTCAAAGCTGGGGCCCATCCCCGACTGTACCGAAACGCTGCGCAACTGGGAGATCATGGTGGACACACGGGGCAATCATGACCTGTTCGCGGCGAATCCGTCGTGGCTTGCACTTGTCGCGCCGCCCCTGTGGCTGGCGCAGGCGCGCCTCTGGGCGGCACTGGCGCTGTTCTTTGCCGTGGCGGCGGTGGCCTTGCCTGCGGGGGGAGTCCTGGTCGCCTGCGTCTGGCTGGCGGCCGGTCTGCATCTGTGGCGCGACGGCGCCGTGCACCAGCGCGTGACGCTTAATGACCGGGGCTACCGCCTTGCCGGGGTTGTGGCCGCACCGTCCGAGGCCGCGGCAATGGCCACCTGGCAGGCCCTTGTACCACAGGCCCGGTTCCGCTTTTCGCCAACTCTTCCTATGGCGGTCGCGCAGTCAGAGCCGGGCTGACAGCACGGCTTGCCGACGGCGCAGTGCCGATGTGGGGATGCGCAGCTGCTCGCGGTATTTTGCAACGGTACGGCGTGCGACGGCGATGCCTTCGCCATCGAGCATCCGCACCAGCGTTTCGTCGCTGAACGGACGGCCTGTGGGTTCGGACTGGATCATCCGGCGGATGCGGTTGCGCACGGCTTCGGCTGATCCTGTGATGCCGTTCTGTGCGGGCAGGGCCGCCGAGAAGAACCGCTTGAGCGCCATCACCCCGTGCGGCGTGGCAATGATTACCGCATTGCTGATGCGGCTGACCGTGCTTTCATGGATGCCGACCGCTTCGGCGATGTCCTTCAGGATCATCGGGCGCAGATGGTCCGCCCCCTGGTCCAGAAACGCCCGCTGGTGGCGCAGGATCTCGTTGCCGATCTTCAGAACCGTCTGGTTGCGATACTGGACCGCGCGCGACAGCCACCGCGCAACCGACAGCCGCTCGGCGCGGTATTCGGCGACTTGCGGATGATTTGCCGCAGGTTGGTGCGCATCCTGCACGATAACTGCGGGCAAGGTGGAATTGTTCAGCTCCAGCCGCCAGCCGCCTTCGGGCGCGCGCGTGACCAGAAGATCGGGCGCGCGGATCGGCATGGGGGCCTGATCGAAGCGGGCGCCCGGTTTGGGGTCCAGCCCGCGCAGATCGCGCAGCACGCCGCGCAGGGCAGTCATGTCCGTACGGCACACCCGGCAAAGCGCTTGCAGATCGGCCGCCGCCAGCAAGGGCAGGTGGTCCAGAACCGCATTGAAAAGCGGTGTCAGCATTTGCTTGTCTGCCGCCTGCAACCGCAGGCATTCGGCCAGATCACGCGCGAACAGGCCAGCGGGCTCGAGCCCCTGCAGGCGCGCTAGCATCGATCCCGCGTGCTCCGGCGTGACGCCCGCGTGCAGGGCGATGTCTTTGACCGCGCCTTCCAGCCACCCCGAAGGCGCAAGCGCGTCGACGAACGCTTCGGCCAGCATCTGGTCGCGTAGGTTCAGCCCAAGTGCCGCGATCTGTCGCATGACATGGGCATAAAGCGACGGACCCGCGTCATCGGCCAGTGCGCCGATACGATCCCAGTCCTGCCCGATGCCGCCTGCAGCCCCGTGGGCACTGGATGCCGGGGCATCGAGGCGGTTTTTCAAGGCGACAAACGGGTTTTCGTCGGCCTGGCTTTCGATGAAGGCCTGCAATTCGGCATTGCTCATCTGCAGAAATGTAATGGCCTGCTGAAGCTGCTGGTTGACGACCAGCGACTGACGCTGGCTGGCAAGAATCGATGGACTGAAATGCATGGCGAACCTCCTGTGCCATGCCATTCTTCGCAGGCATCACGAAAACGCAAAAATTCTGTTTGACAGGCCTAAAATGACGGAAAATCGACGTTGCGGAACGTCTTTCCCTGCGCAATCCCTTGAAAAACATGACCCCCGGCGGTTGTGCTGCCGGGGGTCCGATCTGTTCTGTCGGAATTCCGTCAGCCGCGCAGCAGGGACATGACGTTCTGCTTGGAGGCGTTGGCCTGTGCCAGCATCGCGGTGGCGGCCTGGCTGAGGATCTGGCCGCGCGCCAGATTGGTCGATTCGGCGGCGAAGTCGGCGTCCATGACCTGCGAGCGGGCGGCTTCGACCGAGGTCGAGATGTTCGTCAGGTTCGAGATGGTCGAATCCAGCCGGTTGGAAACCGCACCAAGATCGGACCGCGCCTGGCTGACCTTGGCCAGCGCCATGTCGATCACGTTGATGGCCTTGGCGGCACCTTCGGCGGTGGACAGGTCGATTTCGGCCAGCTGCTCCAGCTCGGCAGGAGAGTTCGAGTTCTCGAAGAACGCTTCGTCTGCCGTCACGTCCGACGAATGCACCGAAAAGACATTGGTCGAGGACAAGGTCACCTGACCCGTCACTGTAGCGCTATCGCCATCGCTCAGAGATTCGCTGATGTTGAAGCTGGTGGTGGCTGCCGTGCGGTCGGCGTTCAGCACATCGACATCGATCGTCAGATCCCCGCCCGCGCCATCATCCGAGTCAAAGGCGGAGAATTCGATGTTCGCCCCGGTCGTGTCGGTCAGGATGATTTCGCTGTTGTTGTCGCCCATTTGCGCGGTCACCCCTGTGCGGGTGGTCTGGGCATTGATGGCGTCGCGCAGCGAACGCAGGTCGCTGGCATCCGAGATTGCAACCGGCCCGATTTCCCGGCCATTGATCTCGAACGAAAGCTGACCCGCCCCGTCCAGGTTCGACAGCTTCGCCACCGTCTGGGCGGTTGCGGAAACGCCGGTCTGCGACGACACATTGTTGACCGCCGATGCCAGTTGACGCGCCGACATTTCGGCTGTCTGTTCAACCTCGGCCGATCCCGCATGACCGGAAATGATGATATTCGTCCCACCTGCGATTGCGGATGAACCATTGGCGACATTGACATCCGAGCGCAGCGTGAAGGCGCCGATGTCCGTTGCGCGGGTGCTGTCGACATTGATCGAAACGGTGATATTCGCGTCGGCGCCGATCTGGAACTGCTTGCCCGAGAAGCTGCCGTCCATCACGTTCATGCCGTTGAACGTGGTGGTTTCCGACACGCGGTTGATCTCGGCGATCAACTGGCGGCTTTCCGCGACGATGTTGCCCCGGTCCGACGAGGTGTTGGTGTCGTTCGATGACTGCACGGCCAGCTCGCGCAGGCGCTGCATCATGTTCGACACCTCGACATGCGCCGATTCCGTGGTGTCGATCAGGTTCTTGCCGTCGGTCGCATTGCGCACAGCTTGATTCAGGCCCATGATCTGTGCGGTCATCTTCTCGCCGATGGCCATGCCTGCGGCGTCGTCCTTGGCCGCGTTGATGCGCAGGCCGGTGGACAGGCGCGTCATGGCGGTGTTCAGGTCGTCATTGACGCGCGTCATGTTCGCCTGTGCCGCAAGCGCGCCGATGTTGGTGTTGATGCTGGTCATTTCGAAGCTCCTTCTGAAAGGCCTGCGCCTTGCAGCGCCTGAGCATCAGAACGGCAGCCCGCGAAAAAGTTTAGTCCGCAACCCGAATGGCACGCGGCTTGCACCCCCTTTCCGCATGGACAGCGACCTGCAGGGGGCAAGATGGATCTGGCGACCATAATCGGATATGTCGGGGCGATCGGCATGGTCATCGGCGCGATGATCGTGGCGGGTGGCCTGGGGCCATTCATCGATGTTCCTTCCATTCTCATCGTCTTTGGCGGCACCGGGTTTGCGGCGTTGGCCACCACGTCGCTGGCGGTTTTCGGGCGCAGCTTCAAGGCGATGATGCTGGTGTTCAAACCCTTTACGCTCAAGGTTGAAGACCTTGTGCCGCGCATGGTCGAACTGGCCACCTTGGCCCGCAAGGACGGGATGATGGCGCTCGAGGGACAGCAAGTACCCGACAAGTTTTTCGAGCGGGGCCTGCAGATGCTGATCGACGGGGCGGACGAGGCAAAGCTGGTCAAGCAGCTCAAGCAGGACGTGAAGGCCATGAAGACGCGTCACTACGTCACCCAGCGCGCGGTCAAGGCCTGGGTCGATATCGGCCCGGCATTCGGCATGATCGGCACGCTGATCGGACTGGTGCTGATGCTGCGCAACATGTCGGATGTCACGGCCATAGGCCCGGCGATGGCGATTGCGCTGCTGACCACGCTTTACGGGGCGTTTCTGGCCAACGTCCTGTTCGGCCCGGCCCTGACCAAGATGGAGCAACGCAGCGAGGCCGAGGTCGAATACCGCATGCTCGTGATCGAAGGCCTGCGCGGGATTGTGCGCGGTGAAAGCCCGCGGCTGGTGGAAGACCAGCTTGCGGCTGCGCTGGATCCTGCCGCGCAGGACAAACTGCGCGCCGCTGCGTGACAGGAGTACCGCCATGGCCGCCAAGAGCAAAGCCCGCAAGGTCGTTCCCATCTTTGTCGAGGATGACGAGGACGAGGACGAGGATTGCCCCCGCTGCCCGCCTGTGGGCGCCCCTGCGTGGATGGCGACATTCGCCGACATGGCCACGCTGCTGATGGCATTCTTCGTGCTGATCATTGCCTTCGCGAATTTCGACGAAGTGTCCTTCAAGAAGATGACCGGTGCCCTGCGCGAACATTTCGGAAGTACGATCGTCGAGATCCTGCCGCACCCCGACAGCACGACATTGATCGAGATGGATTTTCGGCCCGCATCGGCGCCACCTTCTCCGCATGATGCTGACGATCCGCAAGACAATGCCGGCGCACAGGCGGAAATGCTCGAGAAACTGGCTGATATCCTGTCCGATGCGATGGCGCAGGGGGAAATGACGCTTTCCAACGCTGATGGGCTGGTATCGTTGCGCTTGCCCGAAGGCGCAGGCGTGGCCGATCTGGCGCAAGCGCTGTCAGAGGCCGTCGGAGATTTCGCGGGCCTGTCGCCGAAGGACGCAACCGGCCAACAAGGCGACGATGCAAGGCAAGGCGCGGACCCGGAGGCACAGGCCGGCCCTGGCGATGCGGGACGCGATGCACAGGCCCGTGCCGCGATTGCCGATGCCCGGCTGCGCGTGGCCTTGCGCGAACTGCAGGCACAGGGTCTGGTGGATGTGGAAAGGAACGAAGACAAAGTCGTTGTCACCGTGGGCGCAGGCGGGGCGTTCCGGTCGGGGTCGGCCGATCTGACCCGCGAGGCCGAGGAGATCATGTTGCGCATCGCCCAGAGCGGCGTCGGCTCCGAAGCACAGGTCACGGTCACCGGACACACGGATTCGGTGCCGCTTTCGGGCGGGCAATTTACTGACAACTGGGGGCTGGCTGCGGCGCGGGCTTCGTCCGTGGTGCGTGAACTGGGCGCCAGCGGGCTGGTGGACCCGTCCGACCTTGTTGCCGTCAGCCGGGGTGAATCGGCCCCGGTTGCTTCGAATGACACCGAAGCGGGCCGCGAGGCCAATCGCCGGATCGAGATCCTGTTCGAATACGGCAATGCGGCACGCGGTGGCTAACATTCCTGCGGCGCCTGCCGTTAAGCGCCATGAAGGAGGCCGCCATGACACCCGATTTGCTGAGCACCCTCAACAAGGGCGGAACCGGTCTGAACCTGCGCGAACTGGCCCAGACACTTGCTTCGTCGGAAACGGCGCCGCAGATCGACCGGCTGCAACGCGCGCAAGAGAATGACAGCCTTCGCCTGTCGGGGATGGCGCAGGTCCGCGCGCAGTTCGACGCGCTTGGGGCGACCCTTGTCCAGGCCGCGGGCAACCCTGTCCTGACGGTCGAGACGGATACCGCCGCGCTGGCGCCACGGGTCACGGACCGTGCGGCGCTTGTGACCGGGAGCGTGTCGCTGGATGTGGCCAGCCTGGCGCGGCCACAGGTTCTGGAATTCGCAGGCTTCACCTCGGGCACGCAGACGCTCGCTGCGGGCGACCTGACCCTGGAATTCGGGGCATGGTCGGGCGATGATTTCGCGGTGAATGCCGCGCGCGATTCCCTGACCCTGACTCTTGGTCCCGGAAGCACCTTGCAGGGGCTTGCCGAAACCCTGAACCGTCTGCCTGGCGTCACCGCGCAGATCCTTGACAAGGGCGATGGCACGGTCTCGCTTGGTGTGCTTACCGATACCGGCGCACAGAATGCGCTGCGGCTTCGGGCGCAGGACGCAGGTGGAGAAGGTCTGTCGCTTGCAGCGTTCGATACCACGACCGCGAACGCCGCGCGGCAGGTGCAGGCCGCTGGGGATGCGCAATTCTGGGTCAATGGCATCGCGGTCACGCGGCCCTCGAACCAGATCAGCGACATACTGCCCGGGGTCGAGGTGTCATTGCTGGCGGCGACAAGCGGCACGCTCAGGGTTGACCGCAATGGCAGCGCCGCGCGCGAGAATGTGCAGACGCTGATTGCGGGGTTGAATGACACGCTGGGTCTGCTGCGCGGTCTCACCCGCACCGGTGGCAGTGACGGTGCGGCGGGCGAGCTCGCAGGCGAGCGCAATCTTCAGGCACTCGAAGGGGCGCTGCGTCGTCTGATCGCGCAGCCGATCGCGGGATTTGCAAACCGGCCCATATCGCTGGCCGAACTGGGCATTGCCACTGAACGCAATGGCAGTCTGCGCTTTGATCCGCCCGCTTTTGACCGCACATTCGCGACGCGCGCATCGGACTTCGATGCGCTGTTCGACAACAAGCTGCGCGCGCTTTCGGGCCGGGCCGAGGTGACGGGCACCCCGGCGGTGGGATTGCAGGCAGGTGACTTGCGCTTTGAACGCGATGCGGCAGGCAATGCCACGCTGGACGGATTCCGCATGTCCGGGTTCCAGCTCCGCGACGGGCGCTTGGGCCACACGGTCCTGGCTGGTCCGGCACGCGGGCTGTCCGTTATCACGCCACCCGATCTGACCTCCGATACTGTCCGTTTCGGCCGCAGCTTTGCGGAATCGCTGGCGATCCTGCTCGACGACGCGGTGTCTGGTGCGGGGCTGATCGGACGGCGCGAAAACGATATCGACCGCCAGAATACGCAACGGGCCGAACGCATCGAGATGCTGGAAACCCGCGCCGCGCTCGTCGAGAAGCGCTATCTGTCACGCTTTGCGGCGATGGAGCAGGCGGTGTCGCAGATGAACTCGACCGCAAGCTACCTGCAAAACCTGGTCGACATGTGGTCAAGGCAGAAATGACACCTGGCGGCCCAGCCCGTACTTGCGCATCTTCTCGATCAATGTGGTCCGACGCAGGCCAAGCGTGTCTGCGGTCCGGCTGACGCAGCCGTGCTGCGCGTCCAGCGCGGCGGTGATCATCACGACCTCGATATCGCGCAAATAGCCGCGCAGGTCGATCCGGCCTGTGCCTTGTTCGAACACTGCGGCAAAGCGCGCGGGGTCGTCCAGCGCCGGATCCTTCGGCAGCGGCGCTTCGGGCCAGGCGGGGTTTTCTGCGGCGGGGCAGGCAAAGCGGAGCAGGTTCTCGGCCACTTCGCGCGCGCCGACCTTGCGCCCTGGAAACAGCATGCAGGCGCGCTGCACCACGGTTCTCAGCTCGCGCACATTGCCTGACCACGGGTGCGCCGCAAGGGCGCGCAAGGCCGAGCCGTCGAACACCGGCTGCGCCACATCAAGGCGCCCTTGCGCTTCGGCATCCAGCAGGTGTTGCATGATCAGCGGCAGATCATCCAGCCGTTCGGCAAGCGGCGGCACCCTGAGCGGAAACACCGAAAGCCGGAAATACAGATCCTCGCGAAACGTGCCCTCAGTGACCATCGCGGCCAGATCGCGGTGCGTGGCGGCGACCAGACGGAAATCCAGCTGCACCGACGCGGCACCTCCCAGCCTGCGCACAGTGCGCGTTTCCAGCACCCGCAACAGCTTGGCCTGCATGCCCAGCGGCAGATCGCCGATCTCATCCAGGAACAGGGTGCCGCCGTGCGCCTGTTCGATCAGCCCCTCGCGCGTACGGTCGGCACCGGTATAGGCGCCGCGCTCTGCGCCAAAGAATTCGCCTTCCAGAAGGTCGGCGGGAATTGCGGCGCAATTGACCGCCACGATCTGGCCCTGCCGCCCCGACAGCCTGTGCAGTGCCTGCGCGACAAGTTCCTTGCCCGCGCCGCTTGGCCCTTGCACCAGAACCGGCGCGGCGGTGGGGGCAAGCATGGTGATCATCCGCTTCATCGCCTGCATCGGCGCGGCATTTCCGGGTATCAGCCGGTCCAGCAGCAGTTGCGCGCGGCCCGCGTCCGCTGCGGGTTCGGCGCTGGCCGAGGGATGCGCGGGCTGGGGGATGAAATGCTTGACCATGTTCTTATCCTTGAAATCCGTTCCGTCATGTTTCCCCGGGGGGACGCGTGCGTACAACAGCACTGACGGATAAGCGTCATCCACTATCGGCGACCCGCGAAACGATGGTCTGCGGAACACATACTTTCGTCGATGGCTAAACCGGGCGCATCCAGTGCCGTTCTACGCTTCGACAGACGCCGCATGCCCCGGACGGAGCCCTTGATGTCATATCGACCAAATACGGCGCTTGTGCCCTTTCACGGCAAGCTGCCCGCGCGCCGCTCCGGCCCGCAACCTGGACCTCGCGCCGGGGTGGATCCCTATGCACTGTCGGCAGGGGCGACGCGGCTGGAAAGCCGCGCCGAAGTGGAGCGCTACCTGCCCGATATCCTGGGTCGGGCGCTGGCACGTTGCTGGATCGACGCCGATTTCAGGACCCGGTTTTGCGCGGACCCGGACGGGACCCTGGCGCAGCACCGGATCGAACTGCCTGCCACAATCCGGATCGAGGTCGTAACCAAAGGCCAGACGCGCCCGATGGTGATCGTGCAGGAACGCCAGCAGGGAAGCACGCAGATGCGGCGCCTGTTGTATCTGCAGCTTGTCATGGTGGCGGGGAAGTGAGGTATCTGGCCGTGGCCCTTGCGGTATTCTGCGCGGCCCTTGCCGCCGGTCCGTCACGTGCGGACCCGTTTGCGCAGGCGATGTCGGATGCTGCCGCAGGGCGTCATGCGCAGGCGGCGGCGGGGTTTCATGCGCTGGCGCAAGACGGTGACGCGATCGCCGCGCACAATCTGGCGGTACTTTTCGCGCTGGGACAGGGGGTGCCCCGCAGCAAGGCCGAGGCGTCGTTCTGGGCGATGCACGCGTTTCTGTCCGGGCTGGATGAGGCCGCGCCGCTGGCGGATCTGTTGCTGGCGGATCTGGCTGTGCCGGACCGCACCGGATTGGCGCAAAGGCTTGAAGAAAACCTGACACCCGCCGCCGCCGCCGGTTCCGCCGATGCGATGCTGGGTCTTGCAATCGTGGTGGCGCTGATCCGTCCCGAACCCGATCTGCTGGCGGCCCACGCCTGGCAGGATATCGCAGCGGCGCTCGATGCGCCCGGCGCCGCGCGTGCGCGGGCGGAAACACGCGCCCGCATGTCTCGCGATGACCTTTCCCGCGTCGAAGCGCATGCGCTCGAGGCCTTTGCCACCTGGTGCGCGGCTGCGGAGACAGGCAGGCCCCCTTCATGCGGCGTGATGGCATCTATGGAGGCGCCGCCCAGCCCCGACATGCAGGCGCCCGGCAAGTGATCAGTTCAGATCGGCCAGCGCTTTCTTCAGGTTGCCCGATGTGAACGGCTTGGCGATGCACCCGTCGAACCCGGCCGCCAAGTATTCGCGCACCTGTTCGGGCATGGCATTGGCGGTGACGGCAACGGCGGGCACGGGGTCCTTGCGGGCCTCGGACTCCAGCCTGCGGATTTCGCGCATCAGGTCCGTGCCGGCCATGAACGGCATGTTGATGTCGAGCAGAAGCAGATCGAACTCGGTCCCCTTCCAGGCGTCCAGCGCCGATGCGCCGTCGGGGCAAAGGGTCACCCGCGCCTGCATGCCCGACAGGATCAGGTCCAGCAAGCGGCGGTTCGCGGTGCTGTCATCTGCGACCAGAACCGCAAGCCCCCCAAGATCTGCGAGCGCCCTTTGTCCCGCATTGACTGGCATCGCCCGCTTCAGCGGGAGTACCAGGTCAACGGTCGTTCCCTGACCGGAGGACGATGTCAGTTCCAGACTGCCCTGCATGGACTGCGCAAGCCAGCGCGCGATGCTCAGCCCCACGCCGCTGCCGCCGAAGCGGCGTGCGATTCCGTCATCAAGCTGGCGGAATGGTTCGAATGCCTGTGCGATCTGGTGTGCCGCCATGCCGACCCCGGTGTCGGAAATGCAAAAGGCTATCCGGTCCGGGTCGGTAAGGTCCATCCGGGCGGTGATCCGGCCCGTGTCGGTAAACTTGACCGCATTCGACAGCAGGTGACGCAGAAGCTGTTCCACGCGCGGCGCGTCGCCCAGACGCGGCGCCGCGTCATCGCCGATCGTGCTGATCTGCACGTCCAGCGCCTTGCCGCGTGCAAGGGAAGCGTGTGGCGCCGTTGCATTCGCCCAAGTTTCGCGCGGGTCGAACGGCGCCTCGGGCAGCTGCAATGGGCCATCGTCCAGCCGCGCCACATCCAGCACATCGCCCAGCACGGTGGTCAGTTCGTGTGCGGCATCGGTGATCATGCCCAGATGCTCCCGCTGCTGCACGGAAGCGACTGACTGTGCCATGACCTCCGACATACCCAGGATTGCCGTCAGAGGCGTGCGCATTTCGTGGCTCATGGTTGCCAGAAACGCAGATTTTGCCTTGCTGGCACGCTCGGCCTGGTCGCGCGCCTCGGCCAGCGCGCTGACATCGCCCGCATAGCCGCGGAAGCCGGCAAAGCCGCCCGCCTCGTCCAGGAAGGGCACCATGGAAACCTGTACCGCCCGGATTGTCCCGTTCGGCAGTTTGAAGCTCATCAGCGCATCGAGCTGGCGCGTATCCTGCCCCTTCAGCAACGCGCTCAGCGGCTGATGCCGCAGCGCAGGGTCCTGAAGGCGTATGCCAAGCATGTCGATATGGCGGCCCAGAATGGTCGCGACCTCCACCGAGAACGCATTCGCCATGCTTTCGGAGACATAGGACAGGCACAGATGCGCGTCGAGTTCGAAGAACCACGCGCCGCTGATCCTGGCAATGGCGGAAAGCCGTCCCTCGACCCGGTTCAGATCGGCGCGCATTTCCACAACTTCGCTGATGTTCTGGTGGCTGGCCACAAGGAACCGCGCCTGTGCCCCGGCGGCAGGCACGGGGTGCAGTGTGACTGCGTTCCAGAACGCAGGGCCGCCGCGTTGCGTGCAGCGCACGACAAAACGACCCGGCTGACAGGCGCGGATCGCCTTTTGCAGTTGGTCGCGGTCTTCCGAAGGATCCGAATTCAGCCCCAGAAACGCGGCGGCATCGCGCCCCATGTCCACCGGACCCATGCCAAGCATGGTCTGCAATGCAGTGCTGACATACAAGACCGGCCGTTCGGGCGCCCCCGCATCCGCGACAGCGATTCGGGCGTCGGACCCTGAAATCAGGGTTTCCAACAGGTTGCCGCGATCATTGGCGTTCTTCTGCGCTTGTTGCAGGGCCAGCAGGTTCCGGACCCGCAGCCGCAACTCGTCGATATTCACCGGCTTGGTCAGGAATTCGGTCGCCCCGGCGCTGATGGCGTTCAACCGCGTTGCGCCATCATCATCGCCGGTTACCACGATCACCGGAAGATGCTCGGTCATGGGATCGGCACGCAGGTGGCGCACCGCTTCGGTGCCGGTCATGTCGGGCAGCCGGTGGTCGAAAACCGCCAGGTCCGCACCGTCCAGACAGGCTGCGATGCCCGCCGCCGCAGTATCGTACCCCGCGACCCGATACCCCCGGGTGCCCCCAAGCGCCGAGACCAGGATTTCCCTGACCATCGGGTGATCTTCGACAATGACAATACGCATACCGGTTGCCCGAACCAGACTCTGACCCGTGCAGACTGCCCGTTAGAAATTTACACAAACTGAACAGACAGCCGCCGCCGCGCATTTCCCACGGCTTCGCGCCAAAAACCCTGCGACGGTGTGCATGCATCATCGCAAAAAACCGAAACGGGAACCGCCCGCGCGGTTCCCGTTGATCCGAAAGCGTCCGGCAGCCGTTTTTCGAAACACGGTGCCGCTTCAGTGCGTCCGATATGTCGCCAGCGTGCGAATCGTATCGTGCGAAAGGCCGGTTTCATGGCTGATCTGGGACAGAGGCATGTTGTCCTGAACCAGCTTAACGGCTTCTGCGATCATCTTCTCGCCTGCCAGCCATTCCACATCCGACTGGATGGTATCGACATGTGCCGAAAGCGCCGTGGCGTCTGCCCTGCGCTGCACTTCGGCGGCGTCATGCATGATCTGTATCTGCAACGCGTGGGTGCGCAGCATTGTCTCGATACTGCTCAGTATGGCCGTGCCGTTGGCGTCGGTCTGTCGCCGGAAGCTGCGCCAGCTGAGGAACAGGCCAAGCGCAAAGCTGGAACACGCCAGAAAGAGCAAGGTGACCAGTATGGGGATCATCATAGGCATGGAAGCGGTCCTTTTTGCCGGTCACTCAGCCAGGATTGCGGCTTGTGAAAAAAGGGCATCGGCGATCCTTGCAGGATCGAGGGGATAGCGCCCCGAGGCGATTTCGCCGCTTAGGCGGTCCACAAGGCCCTGATCGACCGGTGGCCCCTTCTGCATTTCCATTGGCAGTGTGCGTGGTGCCACCGACAGGCGCACGTCATCCGTCGATGGATGCGCCACCGCCGACGTTGTGCCGCCGCCGGGCTGGACCTTGCCGCTGCGCGACAGGTCCGCGTCGCCGACTGGCCGCAACTGGGTGATGTTCGAGGTGATGTTGTTGACCATGACAGCCTCCGGTTTCACTCATTGAACGGCATCCCTTGCGCCGAGTTTAGGCGTGGCCTGCACAATTCCCTGTACGATCACCTGTGCCTGCACCTTGCGGGGCGAATTCCAGGGCTGGACCATGATGCGATCACCCCGCCAGCCATTCTCCAGCGCTGTGGCCGTGATCCCGATCTCGATCCCTGCCGCGACCAGTCGCAGCGCCACCCGCTCTCCGATGGCGACATCATACGCGGGGTCCAGGTGGCGCTCGAGCACCGGCTGGTCGGGCATCAGCGACACCCGCAGACGGCGCCCTTCGGCCTGCGCAAGGTCGGTCAGATGACCCAGGCGCTGGCCTCCGCCTGCAGGGCCCGGGCGCAGGTCAACCGCGCGCAGTCGTTCCCCGCGGGCAATCGGACGCGCGGCCACCAGCACCGGGTGCCCGGTGTCGGGGGCGGGGTTGGCGGCAGTGGTGTGCGGTGTGCCGGTAGTGTCATGGACAGCGGCGGGCAAGGCATTGGTGCGCAGCGTGCGCCGCCACGGGGCAGGGGCATCGCAGCGCATTTCGACCATTGCCCAACCTCTTGGACCCGGCGCCACATGCGGGGTATGATCGCACGGCGGAAAGGCCCGGATTGGCGCTGCGACCCGGGCCCCGGGCTGCCCGGCCTGCGTCATGGCCTGCGCGACAAGGGCAGCCACTTCGGGGCCGGGAATCGGTTGCGCCAGTGCAGGGACCGCCAGCAGTGCCGCCAGCGCACCCGCAAGCCCGCGCTGCGTCACGGCAGACCCCCGCCTGTGTCCATGAAGCGCACGGCGCGGCCCGCGAATGCCGCCGGCGGGCGGGTCGGGTCCAGTGGGGCCAGACGCACGCTTCGGTCAGAAAGCTGCGCGACTTCCAGCATTTCCGCCGAATGATCGCGATCGATGGTAAAGGCGAGCGCGGACCGCGTCAGCCCGTGCATCCGCCCCGCCGGAGCGTGCAGTCCGTTGCCGTCTTGGACGAGGACCGCGCGCACGGGCTGGCAGCCCGCCTGCTGCAACAGCGCCTGCAAAGCGGGCACGGCGCCCCGGCCAAGGTCGTGCGCCAGCCGGTCGCGGTCGGGTTGCGCAAGCGGTGCGGCGCGGCCCAGCACCGACGGCGCGGGAAGGCGGATCTGCGCAACGTGGTCGCGGGTGATGTTTTCCTGCGCAGGTCCGGTCAGATGCAATGCCAGACGCAGCACCAGCGCGCGGCCCTCGGGGGCGATATGCACGCGTATGGCCAGCCCGTGGCCCCCTGCGGGCATGCGGGCACTTCCCTGGGTCAGCGTGCGCCAGTCGGTGGCGTCGCGGGTGGGGTCCGGGCCCGGATGGCCGTGGATCAGCGTCATCTCGGCGACCTCGGGGCGGTGGCGGGTCAGGTCGATGAGGGTGGCCGCGACCTGCCGTGCCAGGGCTTCGGCCCATGCGGGCGCCTGCGGAGAAACGTGGATCTCGGGCGGTGGCAGGGTCAGCGCCAGCGCCCGGCGGTCGGTGCAGTGACCCGGCGCGGGGCTGCCGACCTGCGCGCGGATGCGCACATGCCATTGCGCGCCGGATTGTTGTTGCGACACCATCTGGAACCCCAGCACCCGCGCCACCGGCCGCACGATCAGCAGGTCCGAGGTCATGCGCGACATTGCCATCACCGAATGCCCCTGCACCAACGCGCCACCGGCAAAGGCTGCCGACAGCAGGGCATCGGCCAGCGCCCGCCTGCGCGCGGCATCAAGGTCGGCAGCATTGTGGATCAGGGCGCTGCCGGTCACTTCGACCCAGGTCGCAGCATGGACCGGAGGCGGAGCCAGCGCCAGTGCAAGCGTGCCCAGGACAAGGCCGCGCCGCGTGAGGCCGGTCATCGGCCCGTCCCCACGGCGCGCAAGACATAGGCGACGGTATCGGCGTCCAGCTCCATGGTCACGGCGTAGCCGTCGTCGCCGCGCGGATCGATTGCCACCGTGCGCGCGCCCCGCAGCGTGCCCTGCACTTGTGCGGCCAGCCGGTCATCGCGCAACACCGCATCGCGCATCAGGCTGTCCGAACTGATCCGGATGCCATGCACCTGTTCGGTCAGGTCGCGCAGCGCATCCAGCCGTGCGGCGCGCATGGCCAGCAGGCGGCGCTGGTTCAGCGTCTGTCCCGGCTGTGCGGCGACCTGGGCAAATCCCCGCCCGCTCAGCGGTGCGGCGCGGCTGCGCACCTCGACCGTCGGTTCCAGCGAATCCAGCATATCCTTCGCCTCCGCCAGCTGGCGTGTGCCTTCCGTTGCGGCGCGCGGCAGCGCGTCGACCGCAGTGCGCGTACTGGGCGCACAAGCGGCAAGGACAATCAGGAATGCGACCGAAGTCAAGGCAGGGCGCGGGTGGACAGGGGAGCAGGGCATGCGGACCTCGGCGTGCTGAAGAGATATCTGCCGGAACGGGTGCAAACGCCGTGCCAGTCCCGGAGGGCAACGACGGACAGGTGCGGGCCGGGACTGGCACAGGATTTGCAGGCAGTGGGCAGAGAGTTGATGCCGGAAGGGTCCCGCATGTCCTTTGTCGACGCGCCGAAAGATTCCATCCTTCGTGACCTTGCGTGCCGCGCATGAGTGCGCTTGTCCAGGGTCAGGGTGGGCAGCTCAGTCTGGGGGCGGTGGTGCTTCCAGTGGGGATTCTGGTCATCATGGCAATGATGATCGTGCCCCTGCCGGTCGCCATGCTGGATGTGTTCTTCGCTTTCAACATCGTGCTTTCGCTGCTGGTCCTGATGGTCGCGATCCACGCCCAAAGGCCGCTGGACTTCTCCAGCTTCCCCTCGATCCTGCTGATCGCCACCACCTTGCGGCTGGCGCTGAACGTGGCGTCCACCCGCGTCGTTCTGGCCGACGGGCATACCGGGCCGGGCGCTGCGGGGAATGTGATCGAGGCCTTTGCCGATTTCGTGATCGGCGGGAATTTCTTCGTGGGGCTACTGGTCTTCACGATTCTGGTGATCATCAATCTGGTGGTGATCGCCAAGGGTGCCGGGCGCGTGTCCGAAGTTTCGGCCCGCTTCACGCTCGATGCCATGCCCGGCAAGCAGATGGCCATCGATGCCGATCTGAACGCGGGGTTGATGTCCTCGGACGAGGCCCGCGCCCGCCGGGCCGAAGTCGCCGCCGAGGCCGATTTCTACGGCTCCATGGACGGGGCTTCGAAATTCGTCAAGGGCGATGCCGTGGCCGGGCTGATCATTCTGGCGATCAACCTGCTGGGCGGGATCGTCGTAGGCATGGTGCAGCATGGGTTGAGCTTCTCGGTGGCGGCTGAAAGCTATGCGCGCCTTTCGGTAGGCGACGGGTTGGTGGCGCAGGTGCCGGGGCTTTTGCTGTCGCTGGCGGCGGCGATCATTGTCACCCGCAGTTCCACCGCCACTTCGATGAGCGGGCAGATCGGTGCCCAGATGAACCTGGCACAGGCTTGGGGCCCGGTGGCGGTGGTGTTGCTGATGATCGGGCTGGTGCCGGGGATGCCGAACCTGATCTTCCTGACCAGCGCCGCGCTTGCTGGTGGCGCAGCCGTTCTGGCGCAGCGCAGGTCGCGCGCGGCGACCGATCCGCAAAGCGCCACTGAAACGCCACGCAAGGACCCTGGCGCGCGCCCCGCGCCCGAGGCGGACCCGCAGCCCATCGCGCCCGAGGATGTCACCGACATTGCCCCTGTGTCGCTGCAGATCGGGTATGGCCTGATACCGCTGGCCAGCGCAGAAAGCGGCGGGGCACTGGTGTCGCGCGTTACCGCCATGCGGCGGGAGTTGTCGCGCGCGCTGGGAATCGTGGTGCCGGGCATCCGCATCCGCGATGACCTGACCCTGCCGCCCAATACCTACAGGCTGCGCATCGGCCAGACGATCGTGGCCGAGGACAGCGCCCATGCAGACCGCGTGCTGGCGATCCCCGGCCACAACACCCGCCGCAAGCTGGCCGGGATCGAGGTCAAGGACCCTTCCTTCGGGCTTGATGCGATCTGGCTTCAGCCGCATCAGCGCGCCGAGGCCGAGGCCGACGACTACACCATCGTCGACCCCGAAGCCGTGATCGCGACCCATCTGGGGCAGGTGTTGCAGCGCCACGCGGGCGATCTGGTCGGGCCGGACGATGTGCAGGCGCTTCTGGATGCGCTGGCAGGGGTCGCGCCGACGCTGGTGCAGACGGTGGTGCCCAAGCTTGTGCCGCTGCATGTGCTGACTGCCGTGATCCGCCAGCTTCTGGCCGACCGGCTGCCGGTATCGGACATGCGGCGCATTCTTGAAGGGCTGGCGCAGTTCTCGGGCATGTCCATGAGTATCGCCGCGCAGGCCGAGACCCTGCGCCCGGCGCTGGTGCCCTTGCTGCTGCAGCAGATTGCACCCCTTTCCTCGGACCTGCCCGTGGTCACGCTGGCACCTGCGCTGGAGCAGCTTTTGCTGCGCACGCGGCGTGAGGGGGATGAGGGGCTGACGCTTGACCCCGGTTTCGCGCAACGCCTGTTGCAAGAGATCGCGGCCGCACAGGACGCCGCCCAGGCACAGGGACAGATGCTGTTGGTTGTGGTGTCCAATACCCTGCGCCGCGCCTTTGCCGCCTTCCTGCGTCCGCATCTGTCGGATGCGCTGGTGCTGGGGCTGAGCGACCTGCCGGAAACCCGCCGTGTCGCGATCGCGCGCAGCATCGAGCTGCCCGAAGCCCTGGCCGCGCCGTCGGATCGCAAGGGGGGCTGAGCCATGTCGGTGATTCACATACGCGCCGCGGATGCGGCATCGGCGCTGGACGAGGTCGCCCGCCGGTTCGGGGCCGACGCGCTGATCGTATCGACCTCGCAGAAGCAAGGGTTCGTCGAGGTCAGCGTGGCGCGGGATAACGCTGGGCCATCGGTGGCGCCCCGCACCCGGATCCCGGAGTCCTCCGCGGCGATGCCGGATCTGCCGACGCGGTTGGTGCTGCTCGGGCCGCCGGGTGCCGGGGTAACGACGCTGGCGGCGCGACTGGCCGCGCTGCATTTGCGCCGCAAGCCGTTGGTCGCGCCGCACCTGGTCGCCCCGCGGCCCGAGATTCTGGCGCCGCCATCGCCGCTGCCTGGGCTGGCGCGGCTTCTGGGGCTGGAGGTCGCGGCCCCGTTGTGGCCGGACGCGCGCCGGGTCATCTTGCGGACCCCCGATCCGGGTCAGGTACAGATTGTCGACTTGTCCGGCATGGGCGCTCGTGGTCTTGAGGCGGCGCGCGGTCTGCTGACCCTGCCCGGCGCGGTGTGCTGGCTGGCCCTGCCCACCGGGTTGCACCTGCAGATGCAGGAGCGGCTGGCTCCCCGGTTTCTGCCTCTGGCCCATGCAATCGTGCTGACCCGCGCAGATCTCTGCCCGCCGACGCTTGAAGACCGTGCATTGCCGCAACGATTTGGCCTGCCGATTGCACTCTTGTCGCAGGGCACCGGGCTTCCGGATGCCCTGCACGCCCCAGAGACCCGTTACGCGCCACCCATCCCCCTGAAACATAAGGATGCCCTGCATGCTGCCGCGCACCTATCCTGAGTCTGTCCCCGCGCCTGACAGGCTGGTTGCGACGCACTATGATCTGGCGCGCAAGATCGCGTGGCATATCCACGGGAGAGTTGGCCGACGGGTCGAGATCGATGACCTGTTGCAGGTCGCCTATATGGGGCTACTTGACGCCGCACGGCGCTACCAGGTCAAGGCGGGCACGCCGTTTGCGGCTTATGCGGGCATCCGCATCCGCGGCGCACTTATGGATCATCTGCGCGGGCTGGCAGGTATCGCGCGCGGTGCGCTGAAGATGCAGGCGCGGCTGCGCGCCACTGAACAGCGGCTGGAACAATCCTTGCTGCGCAAACCCACCGACGCCGAAATTGCCGCCGAACTTTCCTTGTCGCCCGATGACCTGGCGCGCTGGCGGGCCGAGATCAACAGCGGGAATGTCGCTTCGATCGACGACATCTACAGCGACCATTCCATTGTTTTCCGCGACCAGGCCCCGGACGTCGAGGAGCGGATGACGCTGAACGCACGCAAGCGCATGCTCGGAGAAGCGATCACGCGCCTGCCCGAGCGCGAGGCACTGGTGCTGCAACTCTATTATGTCGAGGAACTGAACGTCTACGAAGTGGCGGCCGTGCTTGGGGTGACGACCGGGCGGGTGTCGCAGATCAAGAAGGCCGCGATGGAACGGCTGCGCAGGATGATGGACGACGCCGAGGCCGACACCACCCCGAACACCTGAGGCACTGAAGGGCCCCAAGGCAGGACGGGCAGTCGCTTGAGGAAATCAAGTGCCCGAGGGCACGGCACACCCGGGGCATGTTCAGCAGGGCTGCAGGCTCACTCTGCCGCGATGGCGATGTGTGGCGTCACCTGCACGGCGTGGGCCATCCGCATGGCCCAGTCCCGCGCCGCGCTGTCGGGGGTGATCCGCTCTTGCGCCTGCAACGTCAGGAACGCTGCGACCGCGCGGTCGCGCAAGGGCAGGTCGGGGCAGATGTCCAGCCCTTCCCAAGCGCTGTCCTGAAGGCGCATTTCCAGCCCGTCCATGGACCGCCGCAACCATAGCAAGTGGCCCATCAACTCGAAGGCTTCGGCGATTTCCTCGGTCGGCAGATCGCGGCGCCGGATCATGTGCATGCGGATGAACTCGCCCACCACATCGATATCCAGATGGATGATCTCGGCGGCAACCGTGGTCCAGCCATCGGCGCTTGTGTGCGAAAGCCAGCGCCAGTCACTTTCGCCCTCGGCCCTGAAGGCCATGCGCTCGGAGGGGGTGTCTTCGGCGATGATATAACCGCGCTCCATGATCCGCAGTTGCGCGAATGCGCGAATGTCGGTGCTCGCGGCAGCGGGCGCGATGTCGGCCTCCGGCACTTGCGCCGGGATTTCCGGTTGCACGGCGCTCCATCCGCCAAGGCCGGATCTGCCGAGCACATCCTGCGCGGTTTCGGTCAGCGCAAACTGCGGCAGTTGCGACATGCCGCTGGCGCTGTCGACCAGTCCCGCAATCTGCAGCGCAATAAGCTGTGAACGCGTGGGCGCCCGTTGGCACATGATCCGCAGGAAGCCGACCAGCGTCGGCACGTTGACGCTTGAGTCAAGTTCGGCAAGCTGTTCAAGAAGGTTCAGTGTCTGGGTGGCGATCAGTTTCGGGGTCTGACGCAGCGCCTTCAGCTGCCCGGCGATCACCAGCGCCGTGGCGTTCAGGCTGCCTTGGCGCGACCGCGCCTTCCAGCCTCCGGGGACGCTGGACAGGGTCAGCCGTGCCACCGTCGCGTCGGCATCGAACAGAAGGTCCAGATGCAGATCGACCAGATCGGTGGCAAAACTGTCCTGCGGCGGGGTGCTGATCACGCTGAAATCCGGAAGCGCCATCGCCTTGCCCGCAAGCGGGGGCAAGCAGTCGGCGATGGCAATGCGCGCGTTGCAGGTTTCCAGCGCGCGCCAGGTTTCGCATTTCGGCATCACATACAGTTTGGCATCCTGGGCATCGACAAGCTGCGCGGCGGCGGCACAGGCGTTGTTCAGGCTGTGTGTCAGCACCGAAGTCAGTTCGTTTGCCATTCGCTTGGTCTCCTTGGTCGTCGCCCGGCGCCGGGATCCTGAATCGCTATGAGGCCTGAACAACAGAGCGATCCGGCGGATCGCGCCGATGTGCGCAGGCATCGAGTGCGCAGAGCATGCCCACGGATGCGACTGCCGGGCAATTGCACTGACGGATGGGCGAACCGCCGTATTCGTCGGGCCCGTAGCCGAAAGGATGGGCCGGATGGCACGGCCCTTGCCGGGGTGCGGCATGAACAGGTTTCTTTGTTTGCTGGTTGCGGTCCTGATCGGCAGTGCGGACACAAGCGCCGCCGCCCCGGATTGCGAGGGGCTGGCCGAACGCGCGGCCCAGGACGAAGGGGTCCCGCCGGGCGTGCTGAGTGCGATTGCGCGCGTCGAATCGGGCCGGACCGTGGACGGGCGCTTTCGTGCCTGGCCCTGGACGCTCAATCAGGGCGGGCGCGGCAGCTACCACGCCGACAAGGACGCTGCCCTTGCCGCGCTCAAGGACCTGCTGGCCGCCGGGGTGCACAATGTCGATGTGGGCTGCATGCAGATCAACTGGCACTGGCACGCCGACGCTTTTCCGGACCTGACCGCGATGATGGACCCGGCGCAGAACACGCGCTATGCCGCGCGCTTCCTGCGGACACTGCATGACCAGCACGGGGATTGGTCGGTTGCAATCAGGTATTACCATTCGGCTGATCCGGGGCGCGGCGCGGCCTATGCGCGGCGCGTCGACCAGCACATGGCTGCGTTGCAGGAGGGCATTCAGGACACGGCGCCGCCGGTTGCCCCGGTTGTGCGCCATCAGGCGGAGCGCCCGGCGGCGTTGGTCCTTGGACCGGGGGTGCTGGCGCCGGGGGCACAGGGCATGCATGCACGCGCGAGCCTGCTTGCGGGAGGAGCCGGGGCGCTCGTCGATCTGCGGCCCTTGCAGAAGGGCACGCTTCGGTAGCACAGTCTGTCGGGCCGGGCGGAAAGTACCGACAATCCTTTGCATCGGCCTCGAATCGACATTGCGATTAAGCACGGGTTAACCATCGTGTGGCTGGCTTGCGCGCGCAGGCAGTGCCAATGTGAGATGGCATGTGCCGATGCGCTTGCTATTGATGGAAAACACTCAATGAACGGACCCTTCAAACCCTTTTTCCTTTCCATGGTGCTGGCCCTGACGGTCGGCACCGCAGCCGCAGAGCACCTGGAGCATCCCGAAGGGGATGTTATCCTGACGATCCAGGGGGCGATAATGCATGAAAACACCGACGGTGCGGCGGTGTTCGATCTTGCCATGCTCGATGCACTTGAACAGCGCGAGACCGTCACCGAAACACCTTGGTACGATGGTGCGCAGGAATTCTCGGGACCCACGCTGGAGTCGCTGCTGGCGCTTGTCGGTGCCGAAGGCACCATGCTGCGGATCGTCGCGGTGAATGACTACGCCGCTGACATGCCTGTGTCGGACGCTGCGGA
Organism: Paracoccaceae bacterium; assembly: GCA_007123625.1. GTDB lineage: Bacteria > Pseudomonadota > Alphaproteobacteria > Rhodobacterales > Rhodobacteraceae > Rhabdonatronobacter. The sequence continues at coordinate 22,645 of SKKS01000294.1, read as the reverse complement.
AACGCCCGTGATCCTTGCGTCGCGGCACGCGGGCAACCTGATGTCGGTGCGCGACAAGGGCCCGCTTTTCGTGATCTACCCGTTCAGCGAGATGCCTGAACTCAGCAACGAGATGTATTTCTCTAGGTCGGTCTGGCAGGTCAAGGCGATCGAGGTGCTGCCTTGAAATCAGGGCCGATTCGTTCGGGCGTGACCGGACGCCGCAACCGGATCGGGGTCATGATCCTGAGTCTGGTTGCGGCGCTGGCCATGCTTGGCGCGTCGGCCCAGTTCATGCGCCTACTGGATGTCGAGCGCGACATGGACGCAATCATCCGCGAAGATGCGATATGGGCCATCTTCCAGGCTGATCGCCACATGCGCGCGCTGGAAACGAGCGCGCGGCATATTTCGCAAACCGGAAGCGTCGACGACCATCCGGAATTTGTGCGTCACTTCGACATCCTCTATAGCCGCGTGGCACTTCTGGAGCGCGGGACGTTCCATCTGGACCTGAGCCAGGAGGGCACATTGACCACGCAGGCCCAGAGCCTGGCTGCTTTTGTGTTCGGATTGGAGGACCGGATCGACGCGCTTGATCCCGCCAGCCCCGATTACTTGGCCGAAGTCAGGATGCTGCATGCCGAGATTTCCCTGTATCCCGAGCTGACCAACCGCATGCTTCTGGACGCCAACGTCGGCATGAATGTCCGCCGCGTCGAGGATCGGGAGCTGCGCCGCGGCGTACAGGACCAGCTTGCGCGCATGATGGTCGTCCTCGTACTGGCGTTCATCGGGATCTTTGTCCTGCTGATGGTGCAACTGCGCCAGCTTGCGCGCGCCAGCCAGCGCATGGAGCTTCTGCAGGAACGCAGCCGCCGCAAGGCTGTGCGCGCGCAGGCCGCCAGCAAGGCGAAGTCGGCTTTTCTGGCGACCATGAGCCATGAAATGCGTACACCGCTGAACGGAATCATTGGTTCCGCCGAGTTGATGTCGCTGGACGGGCTGGCGCCCGCGCATCGCGACCGGGTCGAAACGATCCGGGCATCGGCCACGTTGCTGCGCGACGTGATCGACGGAATCCTGAATTTCTCGCAACTGGAGCGCGGGGCGATCGAACTGCGTGCCGAACCTGTCTGCCTGTCGGAGCTTGGCGATGTGCTGCGTCGTGCCTTTGGCGCACAGGCGCAAGCCGACGGCGTGACGCTGCAAGTCGACATGCCCGCCGCGGTCGTGATGACCGACCCCGCGCTGGTCCGCCAAGTCATTGCAAGGCTTGTGGAAAACGCCTTGAAGTTCGCACCGCAGGGGGAGATTTGCGTAACCGGCACACAGCCCGCACCCGGGCTGCTGAGGGTCGAGGTCGCGGACGAGGGCATTGGCATCGCCGCTTCGGCGTTGCCGCATCTGTTCAGGGAATTCGGCCAGATCGACACCTCGTTTGCGCGCAGGTATGGCGGCAGCGGCCTTGGGCTGGCCATCTGCAAACGCAGCGTCGAAGCTTTGGGCGGCACGATCGGGGTCGACAGCACCGAAGGGGTCGGCAGCTGCTTCTGGTTCGAAATTCCGGCCAGCGCGGCCAATCTGCCGGAACCCTCCGGGCCAGAGGTGGCCCGCAGGGACCCCTTGCACATCCTGATTGCCGAAGACAACGCCATCAATCTGGATGTGATGGCGGGCCATCTGGAACGGCTTGGCCACAGCCATGCAAGCGCCCGCAACGGGAAAGAGGCCGTGGACTATCTGGCGACGGGGCACGCCGATGCGGTGTTCATGGACATGCAGATGCCGGTCATGGACGGGGTCGAGGCAACGCGCGTCTTGCGGGCGCAGGGGCACGACCTTCCGATCATTGCGGTGACAGCCAACGCGCTTGCCCAGGACCGTGCGGCCTGTTTGGCGGCGGGCATGAACGCGTTTCTGCCCAAGCCGGTCACGCAGGCAACGATCTGTCAGGCGCTGGCCGACGTTCTGCCTGCTCGCGCGGACCCTGCGCCGGACACGCCGCTGCCATTCATGCCAACGCCAGACGCGGAGCCGGGTGCGCCGCCCCATCAACCGGAAACAGCACCGCCCGAAGACACCGCGCCCCCGCCGGAGGCAGCTGTCGAAAACGGTCCGGTCGCAACCAGCCAGCTTCAGGATCTTGTCGGCGCGCTGGGGTATGAGATGGTCGAAGGCTTCGTCGAACGCTTTGATCAGGAGATCGAGGAACTGCAGGTGAATCTGCAAAGCGCTGTCGAGTCGGGTGACACCGCAACCCAGGACAATCTGCTGCACACTTTCAAGGGCGCCGCGCTGACCCTTGGCATGACCAGCAGCGGCACGCTGGCGCAACACCTACGCGGTGAAGTGCCGGTAACCCTTGACCAGACGAGACATCTTGTCGTCGTTGCGCGCGAGGATCTGCACAATTGCCGCGTTTGGTTGAAAACATTGGTTAGCGCATGAATGATCACCCCGACAACGCCTGGAGTATCAGGTTGCTTTCCCATGTGCGGACACTTGGGGCTTCCTTCGACCCTGGTGCACTCCGGCCGCTGCTGGCGGATCTGGCGGCGCATATGATGGCCGAGCGTTGCGCCATTGTCGCGGCGGCTGACCAGGGTACCCTTGTGCTTGAACAAAGTGCCGATGGTCCTCTCATGGACCTTGCAGGGCTGGACATCGGTGACATCTGGGGCGGCGGGAAGGGCACCCCGAGCGGCGCCCGGCAGCTTTCCGGGAACCGGCATGTACTGGAACTGCGCGGCTTTGAAGGCGGTACCGTACCACTGGCACTTGTGATCGAAGGGGTCAGGGGGATTGATGACGCGACCATGCCGGATCTGCTGGCAGCGGCGGCGTTGCTCAGGCTGGCCTGCGCGCATCTGTTCGAGGTCCAGCGCAGTATCGCGCGGTTTCCCAGTCAGGACCCCGCCATTGCGGACGAAACCGCTGCACCTCAAGCAACGCTTCCGGATGGTCCTTCTTTGCACACCGTGATCGATCGGCTGACCGCTGCTCAAGCGCTCAGTGTCGAATTGATCAACGACCTGATGTCCGCGCGCCATGCGGATCTGGACGCGGTTGTGACATCGGCCTTGGGTCGGATGGGCGCGTTCTGCGGCTCGGACCGGACATATCTGTTCCGGGAGACGTCAGAGACCACCATCAGCAACACCCACGAATGGTGCGCCCCGGGGATCGAGCCGATGATCGCGTTGCTGCAGGACCAGCCTGCGGAAATCGCGGGTCCGTGGTTCGAGGTCTTCGCGCATCAGGATCACATCTATATCGCCGATATCAGCACACTGGATCCAGAGGACGAAATTCGCCAAGTGCTCGAGATGCAGGGCATCCGGTCCCTGCTTGCGGTGCCCTTGCGGCATGACGGACGCTTCTTCGGATTCGTCGGCTATGACGCGGTCCGCGAGAAGCGCACATTCCTGAAAGGCGAGATTCATCTTATCCGGTCCGTGGCGAACGTGATGGGCACGGTCCTGATGCAACGCGACGCAGAACTGCGCCTGGCCGCCAGCCGGGCCGAACAGGACATGCAGCGGCAGCGTTTGCGCGCAACGTTGAGTGCGATGCCCGATGTGCTGCTCGAACTGGACGACGACCTGCGCATCACCGGCTATCACGCCCACCCGGGAATCCGGGCGCCTGTAGACCTGCATACCCTTGTGGGGCTTCGGATTACAAAGGACTTCCCGGACAGCGTCCGCACTGTTGCCGAGCAGATTCGCGCCGATCTCGAAGATGATGCCGCCGTTTCCGGGTATTCCTTTGCGTTCGGTGCAAAGGGGACGACGCGGCATTACTCGGTTTCCGCCGCGCGTGGACCCGGGAGTGTAGGAACCGCCCGACCCGGATACATCGCCATTCTGCGCGATGTATCGGAACAACATGCGCAACGGCTGGAGATCGAGCGTCTGGGCAGGATCGCGCAGACCACCACGAACCTTGTGGTCATGACCGACCCTGACGGCCATATCGAATGGGTAAACCCGGCGTTCGAAGCCCGGACCGGGTTTACCCTCTCCGAAGTCATTGGCAAGACGCCCGGTTCGTTCCTGCAATCCTCCGAAACCGACAAGACCACGGTGCGTAGGATCCGCCAGGCCCTGCTGCGGCGCCAGCCGATCACGTGCGAGTTGCTCAATGTTTCCCGGACCGGCGGGAAATACTGGGTCAGCATGACGATCCAGCCGGTCCTTGACCCCGAAGGCGCGTTGCAGGGGTTCATGGCGGTCCAGACCGATACCACCGCCAGCCGCCTGCATGCGCAGGAGCTTGAGGCCGCGCTTGCCGCCGAACAGGCCGCACGCGCACAGCTGAAAAGCGCCGTGGAGAACATGCAGGAAGCACTGATCCTGTTCGATGCGGACCAGAAACTGGTGATCTGCAACGACCGGTATCGTTCGCTCTATCCCGGGTTGGTGGACATGCTTCATCCCGGGCAAAGCTACCTCGCGCTGATGCGCGAGGCGTTGCGCCAGGGGGTCGTCGGCACCAAGGCTGCGGACAAGGACGGATGGCTTCAGCTCCAGGAAACGAAATTCCGGCTGCGGCATTCGCAGTTCAAGCTGCGCAATCTGGCTGGGCGATGGTATCGCGAAACGCAGCAACCCACCCCTGACGGCGGGCGGATCTGCATCCTTTCGGACGTCACCGAATGGAAGGACGCGGAACAGCGCGCGCTTGCCGACCGCGCCCGTGCGATGGACGCCTCGCGCGACGGGATCGTGCTGGCGGGTGCGGATGGGTTGATCCGATATGCCAACTCTGCGGCAATCGCACTGTTTCGGCGCGAAACGCCGACGGCATTGATCGGTGTTGACTGGCTGGCGCTGATCGCGGGCAACGCGCGCGATGACATGGCTTCCGAAGTCAGCGATGCCCTGTCGGGTGCCGGGTTCTGGCAGGGGCACACCGGTATCGCCCTGCCGGATGGAACGCTGGTCGAGATAGAAACCTCGGCCACGCGGAACTCGGATCAGGGCATCTTGTGCATTTTCCGCGACATTACCGAGAAACGCACGAACGAGATCGAGCGCGAGCGCTTGCGCGAGGAACTGACCCTGGCCCGCCGCCGCGAGGAGATCGGGCACCTTGCCGCAGGTTTGACACATGATTTCAACAACCTGCTTGCCGTCATTACCGGTGCGGCAACGATGATCGATGAAACCGATTCACTGGATTTGGCCCGCGATCTGGGAAAAAGGATCACGGATGCGTCGGATCAGGCATCGGGCTTGTTGCGGCGCATGCTTTCGCTGGGCAAGCACGAAACTGCGCGCGAGGTGCTGGACCTGCGCCGCCCCTTGCGCGATGCGGCGGCGCTCATTCGTCCGGGGCTGCGCGCGCCCCTGTCGCTGAGCATCGATGTGCCCGACCACCCGGTGATGACCAGCGCCGACAGCACGTCGATCCTGCAGATGGTGCTGAACCTCGCCATCAATGCCCGCGACGCGTTGGTGGCCCACCCGCCCGAGCATGGCGCCAGCCGGATCACCCTGTCGCTGGTGCCTGCGGTTCCGGCGGATCTGTGCGGTCCGTTCGATGTGGGCACAGTCAGCCCCGACCTTACCTATGCACGTATCAGTGTTCACGACAACGGGCCGGGCATGCCCGCGGATGTGGCCGCCCGGATATTCACACCCTACTTTTCGACAAAGGGCAGCAATGGCACGGGGCTGGGCCTTCCGATCGTTGTCAATGCGGTGGTGGAACAGGGCGGCGCGCTGGCCCTGGAAACCGCGCCGGGGCAGGGGACGCGCTTTACCATCCTTTGGCCGCTGGGTACGGACGCCGAAGGGTCGCAAGAAACCGAAACACATTGGCAAGGTCAAGCTCTTCTGGTCCTGGGGTTACGGGACGAAGAGGGAGATGCGCTTGCCATGCTTCTGGAACAGGCCGGGGCGCTGACGGTGGCCTGCAGGTCGGTCGACGAGGTCGCGGCCTTGCTGGCCGAAGATGAAACCTGGGACGCGGTGGTGCTGGATGCGCATGATCCGGGACAGGCACGTGAAGCGGCGCTTGCCCTTGGCGCGGGTGGTGCGCGGATACCCGTGCTTTCGGTGGTCCAATCCGGGCGCGATGCCGCGCCGCCGCTCCATGAAGACCGGATTCGGGTCTGTCCGGGGCCGCTTGACCGGGCAGGATTTCTGGACGACCTTCATCAAGCCCGTGTCATGACGGAGAAAGGTGGACTGACGCAGATGTCGGGCGTCGACTGACACGGTGTCCTTGGCGCGCAGGACCCGGAACTGTGGGCGCACACGCAACAGTGCTCCCCGCCGGTCGGGCGTGTACTTTGCAATTACCCAGGGGGTCGCTGGTCAAACGCCCGCAGTCATGAGGTCCGCGCGGCGCCTTTTCAGACCAGGCCCATTTCCTTGGCCATGATAACCGCCCGGGTGCGGTTGTTCGCACCGATCTTGCGGCAGATGCCGGTCACATGCATCTTGACCGTGGCTTCCGCAATCTGCAGCTCGTTGGCGATTTCCTTGTTGGACTTGCCTTCGGCCAGTTGCGTCAGGACATCCATTTCCTTGTCGGTCAGGTTCCCCTGACGCGCTGCGGAGCCGGGCATCGCCTGTGCCTGAATAAGCTCCATCGGCAGATAGCGTTCGCCCGAATGCATGAAGCGGATGGCGTTTGCCAGGCTGCGCAGGGGCGTGGTCTTCAGCACGATCCCCGAAGCGCCGGCCGCCATGATTTCCTGCATCATGCGTGGCGTGGTGCTCCCGGTCAGGATCGATACCGGATGGCCGCCGTTCAATCGAATTGCCCGTTTCAGCCCCGCAACGCCATTCATGCCCGGCATGTTCAGGTCCAGCAGCACGACATCGAACGCACCTTCTTTCTGGATGATATGGGCGGCTTCATCCATGCTTTCGGCGATGCGCACCGCCATTCCCGCCGATTCCGTCAGGAATAGCTGGAACATGTCCACAACCATGCGGTGATCATCGGCCAGCAGGACGCGAATTCGGGCTGTTTCGATCGTCGGGGCGTTGTTCACGTGAACGTCCTGAATATTCATAAAGGGCATCACTCAACCATTACTTGCGCCTACATGGCGGCTCAATAGTTACTTATGGGTTCTTCTGTGGCGTTTTTTTGGCGTTCGTCGGTGCCCTTCAGCCATTGGTCGGCTTTTCTGGCGGAACGGGCACGAACGCATCGACATCTTGCAGAAGTTCCGCGCGTTCTGCGGCCGGGTCGGGCGGGGTTTCCTGCGTGTTTCCGGCTGGCGGATCGCCGCTGCCGCCAAAGGCCGAAAGCAGGCTGGCCGCGTCATCAAGCGACACGGCGGCGAAGTTGACTTTCTTCTTCTTCGAGCGTGCCGGGACGGGCGCCGCCGGTTCTACGACGCTCAGCGTGAGTCCGGGTTCCGGCGCGGACTGCGTCGTCACCGTGGGGGCGAGTATCTCGACGACGGGGGCCTTTTCCGGGGCCGGAGCAGGAGGCAGGGACCCGCGGATCAGGTCCTGTCGCAAAAGGGCGATCCGCAACCCCAGCGCCGCGCGCCGGTCGGTTGGTGCATCCTGAAGCCGGTCGCGCAGCCGTGCGCTTTCCTTGCGGCTCAAACCGGTGGTCACAGCGGACAAGCGGGCGATCCATCCTTTCGGCGTTCGGGTCATGGCGGAGGCTCCGTTTCGGTATTTGGCACCGTTCTTGCAAAAACCGGGCCAGAACGTGACCTGATCCAGGGGGCCGGAATGACCACTTTGCTGCGCGACCATCTTGCGGTGCATGCCGAAGCGCTCAAGCTTGGCGAGCGCAGGGGCGCGGTTCTGGCGTCCAACATCGCCAATGCCGCGACCCCCGGATACAAGGCCCGCGACATCGACTTTCGCACCGAACTTGCCCGGAGGGTCGGCGGGCAAGGTGTGCTCAGCGCGCCCCATGCCCTGCACATCGCGCATCCGTCGGCGCATCCGGACGGAGCGGGGTTTCGCGTGCCCACCACCGCGGCGCTGGATGGCAATACGGTCGAAACCGCCGTCGAACAGGTGCAGTTCGCCGAGAATGCACTGCGCCAGCAGGCCAGCCTGACCTTCCTCAACCGTCGCATACGCGGGTTGATGTCCGCGATCAGAGGAGAATGAGATGACCGAAATCCGCAATGTCTTCGATCTTGGAAGTCGTGCGCTGTCGGCGCAGATGCAGCGGCTGAACACCACCGCGTCCAATCTGGCCAATGCCGGCACGGTTTCCGGCAGCGCCGAAACCGCCTTTCGACCGCTGCGACCGGTTTTCGTGGTGGACGAGGCCCGGCCCGGAACCGGGCTGGCCGCGCCGCGCGCCGACCGGATCGTGGCGCTGGACCGCGAGCCTTCGCGCATGTTCCGCCCCGACCACCCCCACGCTGATGCCGAGGGCTTCGTCTATGAGGCCTCCGTCCATGTCGAAGAGGAAATGGTCGAGATGCTCGAGGCCAGTCGCAGCTACCAGAACACGCTTGAAGCCATGTCCACCTTGCGGATGCTGATGACCCGCACCTTGTCGATGGGTGACTGACCATGCCGCAGGTGAATGACGACTTCGCGCTTCCACCTGTCATGTCGGCTTCGGCGCCTGCGTCACCGTCGCGCGCGCAGGACCGGCTGGGCCAGCAGGATTTCCTGACGCTTCTGACCACGCAAATGCGCAATCAGGACCCCCTGAACCCCATTCAGAACACAGAATTTCTGGGCCAGATGGCGCAGTTTTCCACCGTTGCGGGGATCGACCGGCTGCATGAGGGTCTTGAAGCCATGAGCGCGAGCTTCCGGGACATGCGGTTCGGGGCGGCGTCGACTCTGATCGGCAAATCGGTGCTGGTGCCCGCGCCCCTGGCCTATCCCGATGCGCAAGGGGCGTTTCGGGGTGTCGCCGAGATCGACGCCCCGGCGCAGGATGTGCAGGTCAGCTTTGCCGATCCGCGCAGCGGGCTTGTGCTGCACCGCGAAGTTCTTGGCCCACACCCCGGCGGTGCGGTGCCGTTCGGCTGGGAAAAGGCGCCGAGCGATCTGGTCGCGTCGGGCCAGCCGTTGCGCGTTTCCGTGTCGGCCCTTCAGGACGGTATCACGCGCGATGTGCCTGTTCAGGTCTATGCCCGCGTCCTGTCGGCCACGCTGGGGCGTGGGCAGGACGACATCACGCTTGACGTCGAAGGCTTTGGCAAGATGCACAGCCTTGAAATCGAAACCCTTCGCTGAACCCTGTAAACGGAGTCCCTCATGTCCATGAATACCGCCCTTTCCGGGCTTTCCGCCGCCCAGAAGGATATTGCCGTCACCTCGCACAATATTGCCAATGTGGGGACTACCGGCTTTCGCGGGTCGCGCGCGGAATTCGCCGATATCTTCACGCAGTCGCCCTTTTCCGTGGCGCGGACCACTGCGGGGTCTGGCGCACAGATCACCCGCGTCGCGCAGGATTTTTCCCAGGGCAGCGTCGTCGGCACCGGCAACCGGCTGGATCTGGCGATCGAGGGGCCGGGCTTCTTCGCCCTGCGCACCGAAAGCGCCGCGCCGGGAACCCGCAATGAAATGGTCTATTCGCGTGCGGGAGCGTTCGACATGTCGTCGGACGGGCATATCGTCAACAGCGCGGGCCAGCAGCTTCTTGGCTGGCCGGTTGCGCTGAACGGGCAGGTGCTGTCCGAAGCCCTGCCGGCAGCGGTGCCGTTGCATGTGCCGCTGGCCATGGGCGCACCAGCGGAGACCACCGGCATTGCACTGGACCTGCGCCTGCCGGTCGATCCGGCGTTGGCAGGTGCGCAGGCGGCCATTCCGCCCGCTGCACCTTTTGATGCCGCGAACCCGGAAACATGGGCGCACCGGACGCAGGTTCCTGTGTTCGACGAAAAGGGCCGCGCAATCGAGGCCGAGGTCTATCTGGTGCGTATGGCCGATCCGTCGCCGAATAGCCCGCAGACCGAATATGCCGTGCACTTGCTGCGGGATGGCGTGCCGATGGAGGCTGACACGGCGAATACCCTTGTGTTCGGGGCGGACGGCCTGGTGCAGTCCCCTGAGGCAATCGGGTTTACGGGTCGCGACGGCGCGCTGTCGCTGGATCTTGCGGCCTCGCAGCTTGGTGGCGGTGCCTTTTCGGTGGCGGGCGCTGCGCAGAACGGGCAGACAACCAACCAGTTGACAACACTTGACATCGATTCCGAAGGCACTGTCTGGGCCACCTATGGCTCAGAAGCGCGCGTCGCGCGTGGCAAGTTGCTGCTGGTCAATTTTCCCAACCCCGGCGCATTGCGGCCGATGGGGGCCGCGTCCTTCGGGGCCACGGTCGATGCGGGCGAGCCGCTGGCCGGATCGCCGGGGGGGACGGGGTTCGGGCGCCTGCGTTCGGGCGCGCTGGAAATGGCGAATGTCGATCTGACCGAAGAACTGGTCAGCCTGATCACCGCGCAGCGCAACTATCAGGCCAATGCCAAGGCGATGGAGACCTCGTCCCAGATGATGCAGACCATCATGAACCTGCGCAGCTAAGGGAACAGGTGAATGGATCGTCTGGTCTATACCGCGCTGAATTCGCTGGCCAACCTGCGTGATGACCGGGTGGTTTCCGCGCAAAACCTGGCGAATATGTCGGTCCCGGGGTTCCGGCGCGACTTGCCGAACGACGGCGCCGCGCGGTTTCTCGAGGCCCTGGGCGCTCAGACTTCGCGTGCGTTCCAGCTTGAACATGGCGTGCACGGTTTTTCGCGCGCGCCGGGACCACTGGAACAAACCGGCGATCCGATGGACATTGCCATTGCCGACGCGGGGTTCTTTGTGATCGAACCCGCAACCGGGGGCGAGATGGCCTTGTCCCGGCGCGGTGATCTTATGGTCTCGGCGGATGGAACCCTACGCAATGGTGTCGGTGATGTGATGCTCAGCAACGAGCTGCAGCCGATTATCGTGCCGCCCTTTCGCGAGCTTGTGGTCGATGACCTTGGGCAAATATTCATCGCACCTGTCGATGACGCGCCGGGCGCGCGTGTGGTTGTGGCCATGCTGGGCACGGTCAACCCGCCCGACGAACTGGCCCTGCGCAAATCGCCTGACGGCCATATCCGAACGCTGGATGGCACGGAGCTTCCGCCGCCGGACCAGCAGGCGCGTGTGGTCCAGGGCATGCGCGAGGGCAGCAACGTCAATGCCACCGCCGAGCTTATTGCTTCAATTGAATTGCAGCGCCGGTTCGAGATCAACCTGCGGATGGTCCAGACCGCCCGCGAGGTCGATGAGGCCGGCGCCACGCTTTTGCGCCCGCCCGGCGGCTGATCCGGCACGGGTCTTGCAAGACATGGGTAGAACGCGCCGTGAAAGGACGAACCCATGTCGACCAATGCCATGCATGTGGCCCGCACCGGGCTTGATGCGCAACAGACCCGGATGCAGGTGATTTCGAACAACCTGGCCAATGTGAACACCACGGGTTTCAAGCGCGACCGTGCCAGTTTCGAAACTCTGCTGTATCAGACCCATCGTCCCGCCGGAGCGCAGACCTCGGACCAGACCGCGCTGACCGGGCCGCTGGCCGTGGGAACCGGCGTGCGCGTTGTGGCGACCGAGAAGATCCATACCCAGGGCGCACTGGCCACGACCGGCAACGCGCTTGACCTGGCGATCGACGGGCAGGGGTTCTTTCAGATCCTGCTACCGGATGGCCGGATGGGCTACACCCGCGATGGCGGTTTTTCGCGCAACGCGGATGGCGTGCTGACCACTTCGAGCGGGTATCCGCTGCAGCCCGAAATCGACATCCCGCCAGATGCCCTGTCGATCAGCGTATCAAGCGACGGGATCGTGACCGTGCAGTTGCCCGGCGAGGTCGAGGCACAGGAAGTGGGCCAGCTTGAACTGGCCAGTTTTGCCAATCCGCGCGGCCTGGCCCCGATCGGGGAAAACCTGCTGACGGAAACCACCGCCTCGGGCGAAGCCGTGCCTGGCGCGCCAATGGCCGATGGCATGGGCAAACTGGTGCAAGGCGCGCTCGAAGCTTCGAACGTGAACGTGGTGCAGGAACTTGTCGACATGATCGAGACCCAGCGCGCCTATGAAATCAACTCGCGCTCCATTTCGGCCTCGGACGAGATGCTGCGCTTCCTTACCAACAGATTGTGAGCCGCCATGCTGCGCCCCCTGCTTTTGCTTTTCCCCCTTGCTTCCTGTTCCACCTATATCGAGGACAAGGCGGGGCTCGACTACGCGCCGATCTATCACGAGGCCGTGCCTTCGGCCGAACGCGCCACCGGTGGCATCTTTCATCAGGAGGCGCGCGGGCTTTTCGTCAGTGATCGCCGCGCCAGTGCCGTAGGCGATGTGCTGACGGTGCAATTTGTCGAACGGTTCCAGGCCAGCAAGTCGCAATCCGCAAGCTCGGGCCGGAATTCCAGCTTCGAGATGGAGTTGCCCATGCTGCTGAGCGGCGGGTTCGACGCCGGGGGGCTTGGCCATTCCACACGCCAGAGCTTTTCCGGGCGCGGCGCGGCCACGCAGTCGAACTCACTGACCGGACGGCTGAGCGTTTCGGTCGCGCGTGTGTTGCCCAACGGGCACCTTGAAGTCACGGGCCAGAAACGGCTGATGCTGAACAACGGCGCGGAGTATGTGCGCCTGACCGGCGTGGTGCGCCCCGAGGATATCGGCCCCGACAATGTGGTGACGTCCGACCGGCTGGCTCATGCCGACATTCGCTATATCGGCGCAGGCGATGTCGCCGACACCGGGCGACAGGGCTGGTTGACCCGCGCACTGGCCGTGGTGAACCCGATATGATCGCGCGCATTGTTCTGACTGTCGTGTTCTGTTTCCTGCCCGGCCTTCTGCTGGCGGACCGGCTGAAGGACCTGGTTTCGGTTTACGGCGTGCGGATCAACCAGCTTGTCGGCTACGGTGTCGTGGTCGGCCTGTCGGGCAGCGGTGATGGCAACAGCGGGCTGACCCTGCAATCACTGGAATCGCTGATCTCGCGGCTGGGACTGCAGGTCAGCGCGCGCGATCTCAATGCCCGAAACGCCGCCGCCGTCATGATTACCGCCGATCTGGGCCCGTTCATGAAAGAGGGGCAGTTGATCGATGTGACCGTTTCCACCGTGGGCAGCGCCAGGTCGCTGCAGGGGGGCACATTGCTCATGGCGCCGCTTCTGGGCGCGGACGGCGAGATCTATGCGATTGCGCAGGGCAACCTTGTGGTCGGGGGGCTGGGCGTCGGGGGTAATGACGGCTCGTTTCTGACCGTGAATATTCCCACGGTGGGGCGCATTCCCGGCGGTGCGACGGTCGAGCGCGTGGTCGACACGCCGTTCATGGACAGCGACTATGTGCTGCTGAACCTGCACCGCGCTGATTTTTCCACAGCTGCAAGCGTGGAACAGGCGATCAATGCCGCGTTCGGCGCAGGCACGGCGATGGCTATCGACGGGTCATCCATCCGGGTGCGCGCGCCGGAAATCCCAGGCGCCAGGGTCGGCTTTCTGGGGATGCTCGAGAACATCGAGGTCACGCCTGATACCCCTCCCGCGCGGGTGGTGGTCAATTCGCGGACCGGCACCGTGGTGATCGGCGGCAATGTGCGTGTCACCCCCGCCGCCGTCACCCATGGATCGCTGACCGTGCGCGTGACCGAGGATTTCAACGTCGATCAGGCCGCGACCGTGGTGGCCGGGGTAAATGGCGCGATGGTGGTGCCCGGCGAGGCAGTTGTCACGCCGGATACGCAGATCGACGTCAACCAGGAACCGGCGCGGGCGTTTGTGTTCGACCCCGGTGTTTCGCTCTCGTCGCTGGTGGATGCGATCAACGCCGTCGGCGCCAGCCCTTCGGACCTGGTGGCGATCCTTGAAGCACTGCGTCAGGCTGGCGCCTTGCGCGCAGAACTGATGGTCATCTGAGGGGGAAAACATGGACTTGGCCCCGATCTCTGCGCTGCATCTGGCGTTGTCGCCGGTCAACCCAAGGCCTGCGCCCGAGGACCTGCGTGCCGCCGCTGAAGGGTTTGAATCGCTGTTTCTGACAGAGCTGCTGAAAGGTGGCCGCGCCAGTCTCCCCGGCGACGATCTGACAAGCTCGCAGGGGGTGCGCATGGCGCAGGACATGCTGGACACGCATCTCGCCAGGCACGCTTCGGGGCAGGCGCGGCTGGGCGTGGCCAAAGCCATTATCCGCCAGTTCGGCCCGCAAGGGGATAGCTTTTGACCGATATGCTGCATATCGCCCGCAGCGGCGTGCTTGCCAGCCGTACCGCGCTGGCCGTGACCGCCGAGAATGTCGCCAATGTCGGCACCGAAGGCTATCGCCGCCGCGATGTCGCGAGCGTGACAGCGGCAGGCGGGCAGACGACACCGCAAACATTGCCGACCGGTGGGCAGGGTGTAAGCGTGTCTGAAGTCCGGCGCGCTTTCGACCATCTGGTGGCTGAACGCGGGCGGATGGCATCCAGCGCCCAGGCGTCCGGCGCCGCGCATCAGGGCGTGGCCGAGGCGCTGGAATCCCGCCTGATCCCGGGTGAAAACGGGCTGGACGGGCGCATGCGGGCCTTTTTCGACAGCCTCTCGCGGCTGGCGGCCAGCCCCGCCGACACGACCACGCGCGCCCTGACCCTGAACACCGCCACGGCGCTGGCCACGGATATCGCAGACACGGCGAGCGATCTGTTGCAGGTTCGGCGCGACACGGTGGCGCAAGCCGGGATTGCCGCCGCGCGCGCGCAAGGGGTTCTGGAAGACCTGCACCATCTGAACACCCAGATTGCCCAAATGGGCGAACGCCAGACCGCAGGCCATCACCCGCTTGCGGATCGGCGCGACGCGTTGCTGGGCGAACTGGCGCAGCAGCTTCCGTTGTCGGTCAACCTGCTTGCCGACGGTCGCCCGGATATCCGGCTGGGGTCCGATGCCGGGCCTGTGCTGTTGGACCGCGATGGCCCTGCGCGGCTGGCCGTTGTCGCGCCCGACCAGCTGACGCTGCAAATCACCGCGCCGGATGGCGGCACGCGTGACACACGCATGCTGGGGGCGGGTCGGCTGGGCGGTCTGGCGATGGGGATCGGGGCGATCGACATGGCGCGCGGCGAATTCGACCAGCTTGCGCGCAATCTGGTCGATGGCCTGAACCAGGTGCACCGCAGCGGGGTAGACCTGTCCGGGCGGGCGGGGCAGGACCTGTTTCGCCTTGATGGATGGTCCGCCACGCCCGCCGCCACGACGGCAGCGCGCATTCATGTGCAGACGCGCGCCGAGGGGCCGCAGTCGCTGCAGGGCCCGCTGGATCTTGTCTTTGACGCCGACGCCTCGGTATGGCAGGCCCGCGCCGCCGACGGCGCCATCCTTGCCTCGGGGCGCGAGCGGCTTGTCCTGCCGGGCGTGACTATCGATCTGGCCGGGGCTGCGCGTGATGGCGACCGGATCACGCTGGCGGCGACGGCGGGGCGCGCAACTGACCTGCGGCTGGCGCTGTCCGATCCGCGCGCGCTGGCGCCTGCTGCAGACCTGTCGGTTGCCCCGGCCCGAGGCAATATGGGGGTCGCGCGCTTGCAGGTCAGCCGCGCCACCGACACCCCGCGCCCCGATGCGCTGGATCTGGTGGTGCGCGATGCCGCGACCGGACAGGTGGAACTGCGCACGGTCCCGGACAGCGCGGTACTGGACGCGGGAACGCTTGGCGAAGACGGCCGCGTGTCCCTTGGCGGGCTGGATCTGCAACTGAGCGGGGTCGCCGGGACCGGAGACCGCTTCACCTTGCGTCCGTCCGGTGCTGGGTCGGGCAATGGCGACATCGCGCAAGCCATGGCGGACATGCGCCGCGCCGAAGGCGGAAACGGCTTGTTGGACAACATCGCGCGATTCCAGTCCGACCTGGGCATTCGCGCGGCAGCGGCGCAGCGCGCCAATAATACCGCACAGGCCCGGCTTGAAAGCGCCGAGCGCGAGGAAGCGGCCCTAGGCGCGGTCGATCTGGACGTCGAGGCCGCGCGCATGGTCGAGTTGCAGCAGTCCTATCAGGCATCAGCGCAGGCCCTGTCCATCGCGCGCAGCCTGTTCGACACCCTTTTGCGCATGATGTGACGGAGCAGGCCATGATCTCGGACGCCCTTTTTGCCCAACAGGCCATTCGCGGGTTCACCCGCCAGGACCGCGATATCGCGCAGCTTCACGAACAGCTGTCCACGGGCGCGCAAGACCCGCGCGTGTCCGCCGATCCAGCCCGCGCGATGGAGCTTTCGGCACTGCGCGACCTGCGCTCGGATCTGACGACGCAAACCGCGATAGGACGGACTGCAGCCGACCGGCTGGCGCTGACCGATGCCGCGCTGGCCGAAGCGTCGGACGGTGTGCGCGAGCTTTACCGCATCACCCTTCAGGCGGGAAACGACACCCTCACACGCGAGGCGCATGCAGCACTCCGGGTACAGGCCGAAACCTTGCGCAACACGCTTCTGGCGGTCGCCAATACCCCTGACCAACAAGGTCGACCGCTGTTTTCCGGCACCGCGCCGGGTCCTGCCTTTGCCCCGACACCGCAGGGGATTGCGTACTTCGGCGACAATGCCGCGCCCGTTGTGCAGATGGGAGCCCATGCGCGACTGGAGACCGGACTGCCCGGCGGGCGGGCGTTCGGTTCCGGGCAGGAGAGTGTCTTTGCCCTGCTCGATGATATTGTGACGGCGCTGTCGGACCCTGTGTTGTCCGCCCGCGACACGGTGCAGGCAACGGGGCGCGGGCGGCTTGATCTGGCGCAGGGAGCGGGCCAGGAAATCGCGCTGACGCTTGAGGGACCGCAAGGCAGCGCAGAAATCACACTTGATCTGAGCGCCGACGCCGGGGCCGACCGGATTGCCGCGATCAATGCCGCAAACGCGCAGACAGGTATCGCGGCCATTGCAGACGGTGCAGGTATCCGGCTGGTCGCCGCAGGCCAGATCAGCCTGAGCAACCAGACCGGCCCCGCCGACGCCCCGTCAAAACGCCCGATGGTGCAGCTTGAAGCGCTCGATGAAGCGGGCGAAGTCCTGCGCGGCCCGGTGTCCCTGCGTCCGGCGCGTCTTGGCAACCATGCGCTGGTCGCGCGCAGTTCAGGTGCGGTCGAACACATGGCGGAGATGCGCGCGGCTTCGGGCGCGCTGGCCGGTGCGCTGGACAAGCGGCTGGAGCGGATCGCCGAAACCGGCCTGACGCTGGATCAGGCGGTGTCGCGCCTGCACGATGTGAACGTGGCCGAGGCGATCACCCGCCTTCAAGGTCTTCTTCTGAACCAGCAGGCGGCCCAGCAAAGCTTTGTCAAGATCACCGGGCGGTCGCTTTTTGACTATCTACGCTAAGGAAACTGACGCCGTGCGGTCCATCTGCGCCCAGGCATCCCTGAGGCTGCCCACGAAGTCACGCGCCTTGTCCAACTCCGCGTCCTGGCCCGCTTCCTTGCGAAAGGCGGCCATGATCTGCTGGCGACAGAATTCATAGACCTGAAACAGCGGCACCGCGACATCCCTGTCGCTGTCCATGTCCAGGCTGCTCTGCAGGATGTAGAGCGCCGACATCCCCTTGACCATGGCATCCGGTGGCAGCGCGGTCTTGTTGGCGCTGGCGATGCACAGCCGTTCCAGGGCGCCGTGCAGTTCCCGCAGCACCAGCGCGATAATGGCATGGGGGTCATCTGGTATCGACGGATCGGTTTGCGCGTGGCGACGGTATTGCTGTCGGGCGTATTGCAGGTTCATTCGAGGCTCGCATCCATGCTGTGGGGTCGCATTCCTCCTGAACGGCAGCGCGTGCGCGAATGTAAGCCCGGGCAAGGATGTCTGGCGTTGACCCCGAAAATCCGGCGCTGCGGCAACGGCGATGCCGCGTCCGCCGCTCAGCCGGTCATTGCGGTTGGGGGCTTCTTGCGGGACGTGCGCGGCGCCTGTGTCGGAACCAGGGCGCGCACCAGCTTTTGCATGTCCAGATATCCGACCTGCTTGCCGTCGCGCAGGACCGTATAGACCAGCGCCGTGTCCCCGCCGGACAGCGCGATCACCGATTCCAGTGTTGCATCCGCATCGACCGTCCCGGCGGGATCTGAAGGGGGCGCCATCCCGGCGTCCATGACCGAGCGCACGCGCAGCACCCGCGCGCGGTTGATGTCGCTGATGAAGTCGACGATGTAGGGGTCATTGGGGTTCAGAAGGATCTCCTGCGGCTCGCCCTGCTGGACGACGATGCCATCCTTCAGGATCACCAGATGGTCTGCCAGCTTCAGCGCCTCATCCAGATCGTGGCTGATGAAGACGATGGTTTTCTGCAGCTCCTGCTGCAGCTCCAGCAACAGATCCTGCATGTCGGTGCGGATCAGCGGATCGAGGGCCGAAAATGCCTCGTCCATCAGCATGATCGGCGCGTTCGAGGTCAGCGCCCGGGCGATGCCGACGCGCTGCTGCATGCCGCCAGAAAGCTGGTGCGGGTATTGCCCGTCCTGCCCGCCCAGCCCCACACGGTCCAGCCATGCGCGCGCGTCACGTTCATAATCCGCGCGGGTTTCGCCGCGCACGGCGCGCGCCATGCCGGCATTGTCCAGCACGGTCCGGTGCGGCAGCAAGGCGAAATGCTGGAACACCATCGACATCTGCTTGCGGCGCAGGTCCCGCAGGCGGGTTTCGCCAAAGGTCAGGATATTCTCGCCATTGACAAGGATTTCGCCTGCTGTCGGTTCGATCAGTCGGTTGACGTGGCGGATCAGCGTGGACTTGCCCGATCCGGACAGCCCCATGATCACCGTAATCTCGCCCGCGCGCATGTCGACATTGATGTCGCGCAGACCCAGCACGTGGCGGTGTTGCGCCATCAGCTCCGACTTGCCCATGCCCGCGCGCACATGCGCCAGCGCCTTGAGCGGTTGCGTCCCGAACACCTTGTAAAGGTTGCGGATGGAGATGCTGGCTTGCTGGTCCATGTCAGCCCCCGCTCAATGCCGCGGCACGCTGGAGGCGGCATTCACCCGCGCCAGCGCCGCCTTGGTGACTCGGTCCAGAATGACAGCCAGCAGGACAATCCCCAGCCCCGCCATCAGCCCCACACCAAGTTCCAGATTGCGGATGCCGCGTAGCACCAGCACCCCTAGCCCCGGCGCCGACACCAGCGAAGCGATCACCACCATTGCCAGGCTCATCATGATGGTCTGGTTCACACCGGCCATGATGTTGGGAAGCGCCAGCGGGATCTGCACGCGCACCAGTTTCTGGTGCCGCGTCATGCCAAAGGCCTCGGCGGCCTCGATCACGTCCTTGTCCACCAGCCGGATACCCAGATCGGTCAGCCGGATCACGGGCACGATGGCATAAAGGATGATGGCGATGCCATATAGCTTTGGCTCGGTCACCGAGAACAGGAAGATCAGCGGGATCAGATACACGAAGGTCGGCAAGGTCTGGAGCATGTCCAGCACCGGGATTGTCAGCCGTTGCATGGTGTCGCTTCGGGACATGGCAATGCCGATGGGCACGCCGAACAACACGCACAGAAAGGCGCAGACAAAGATGATCGACAGCGTCTGCATGGCAAAGCTGTAATGATCGACAAAGAGCAGGAACGCCAGCGCACCGGCGACAAAGGCAATCAGTGTCCAGGACCGCGACGCCACCCAGACCACGGCCAGCAGCAGCGGCAGCATGATCCACCAGGGCGTGACGGCAAAGATATGCAGCGCCCATTCCAGCATCCAGCTCAGCGGTTGGGTCAGCGGGTCCAGCACGACGCGCAGGCTGTCGCGGATGTTCAGGAACCCGGCTTCCAGCGACCGGGTCAGATCGCGTGAGCGCGGGATTGCTGCGCAGGCCTTGTTGAGTTCGTCAAGCGAAGGGAACGGCAGCGCCCACAGCTTGCCCCAGTCGAAACCGGTGGAGTCGGTCGCGGTCGCGCCCCGTGCCAGCAGGTCGGCCATGGTCATGGGGCCGGTCTGCTGTGGTTCGCCGCACCAGTCGCGCAGCCCGGCGCTCTCGAAAACGAAATCATAGGTCGCCATGGTCAGGCCCATCCCTTCGCGTCAGTGCACCCGGCGCTGCCCGCAGGCGGCGCCGGGCCGGGTTCATGGCGCCGGGTTATGGAAACAGCGCCGCCAGCCGCGCGCGCGCATCGTCATTGATCCAGTCGCCCCAGGTGTCCTGCTGCGTGGTCAGGTAGTGCACGGCGGCTTCTTCGGCCGAGGCGCTGTTTTCCGTCTGCCAGGCCAGCAGCTCGCTCAGTTCCTGCGAGGTGAAGGTGATGTTGCTGACCAGATCGAAGATGTCGGGGTTGCGCTCGGCGAAATCGGCGGTGACGACGGTCAGCACCGGCGCGGCCGGGAACGCGGAAATGCCCGGCGTCGCGCAATCGGGTGTCTGGTTGCAGTCATGCACTTCGGCGATATGCGGCCCCATGTCGACCGCCACCATGCCATAGCGCCCCAACACCGCTGTCGGGCCATACATGTAGCCGAAGAAAGGTTCGCGGTCTTCATACGCCGAGGCCATCGCCGCAGCCATTGTTTCCCCCGACCCGTGGTTGAAGACCTCCATGCCGTGGCCTTCGAAGTCGTAGGCAATGACCAGGTTGTCATTGGCGATGCGGCAGCCCCAGCCATCGGGGCAGTTGTGGAAACGTCCGCCCACCAGCTCGGGGTTGGCCAGGATACCTTCGACGGTTGCCAGTTCCGGGTGCGCCTCGATCAGGTAATCGGGCACATACCAGTTTTCGGTGCCGCCATCCGAGAACACATCCGCCGCCTTGCGCACGCGGCCTTCGGCTTCGAGCCGGGTGTAAAGCGGCGCCGAGTTGATCCAGAGTTCGGGCACCACATCGGGTTCGTTGTTTTCGGCCAGCGAAGTGACGGCCGTGGTCGTGGCCGAAGGCACCAGCGTCACGTCGCAGCCATAGCCTTGCACCATCAGGAACTCGGTGACCTTGGTGATGATCGAGGCCGAAGCCCAGTTCATTTCCGCCACCGAAACGCGCCCGCAATCGGCAAGGGCGGCGGTGGGCAGGGCAAATCCGGCGATGGCCGTGGCGATCAGTGTTCTTTTCATGGGTGGTCTCCCTGTTGCGTGGATTGGTCTTGGTGTCGTTTCTGTTCGGTCGGTTTCCGGGTCCGCCCAGCGGGCGATCCCTGGGTCAGTCGTTGTCATTACCCTGCGCGCCAGCGCCCGCCTGTGATGTTGCTGAAGCGGGCACGGTGAAGCGCAGCATCAGTGCGTTGAGGGTGGCGTAGTGGTCGGCGGCGATTGTGCCGTGGTGGCGCGCCGGCCATTGCGTGAGCAGGGGATCGGCCAACGAAACGGGCGCGATGCGCACGTCCACCGGGCCTGTGGCCATGATCGCGCCCTCGACCATCGGCGCGGCCAGGGGGGCAAGGGTCGCTGTGGCGCCAGCCCATTCCAGCCGCAGGGCCTGTCCGGTCGCGGTGGCGGCACGGGCGGCGAAGGGCAGCACGAAGGCCGGGTGGCGCAGGTTCGTCAGGAGAGCACCGCGCGCCGCCACGCCCTCGGGCAGCGCCGCAAAATCGGCCAGCGCGATACCCGCACGCAAGGGGCAGCCCGAGGTATCGGGGGACAGGGCAAGAGCGCCGATCAGTGCACTGGCCCAGTCCGTCCCGGCCCGCGCCAGCCAGCAGGCGGCCTCGGCGCTTTCCTCGGCCTCGCCCCAGGCACGGCCCGCGCCGCGCGTGGCGCGCCAGGCCAGCGCCGCGATCTCGGACAGCGACAGATGCACGGCGGCGCTGTCGGCCCTTTGCGGGGCGTTGGGCCGGGGATCATGCTTCATGCGCGCGCCCTTGCATGTCATCGGGATAGGGCGCGCCCTGAAACAGGCTGATCCGCACCCAGCGGTCCGAACGCGGGTCAAACCGCGTTGCTCCGAAGAACGCCAGCTTGCAGCGCAACAGGTCGATCGGCAGCATCTCGGCGGCGATCAGGTTATCGCGGATTTCGGCGAACGGATGGTGGGCGGTAATCTGGGCGCGGCGCAGGGCGGGGCGGTGTTCAGGATGGGCCAGAAGCAGATGCGCCACCGGCAGGTCATCGGGCTGCGCCGTCAGGGCATCGCAAAGCGCCGCTGCCTGCCGCCCCGTGTCCAGCGGCAATTCGCGCCCGGCGCCCGGTTCGTCGAAGCGCGCGCCAAGGCGCGGCTCCAACTTGTCCTCGGAGACATACCAGAACCGGGCAGAGTGGTCGCGCGCGGCATAATCCACCCCAAGCGCCCAAGCATACTGCGCGCGCAGGATCGCGCGCAGTTCGCCCACGCGCATCGCGCCGTCGATGGAAAAATAAGCGTCTTCGTCCGCGTCCATGCAATCGCCCAGTCCATCGATCAGGGCGCCATGCGGCTCCAACATGGCGGCAAGAAGGGCCTCCTGCCCTTCCAGCGGCAGGTTCGCCTCTCCCCAGCGCCAGAGCGCATCCCACGGATTGGGCGCCTGACGGTCCCAGCCCAGTGCAACATGGGCTGAGATCCGGGCAAGGCTGTCGCGCAGATCGGTCAGTTTCGCCTGCTGGATGTCGTGCGCGCTGGACCACAGCGCGGCGTTGTCCGTGGCCGCGTTCAAGGTTGCCTGAAATCCCTCGAATTCCGCTTCACCCACGGCGTCTTGCGCGCGTACCCGCGCAAGCGCTTCCTCGCGCGCCAGCATCCAGTTGTTCAGCAGCACCGGATGGCGGATCAGGAACGGCGCCATGCCCAACC
>SKKS01000035.1 GCA_007123625.1 Paracoccaceae bacterium | reverse complement strand
GCGGGCCTCCCCATACATCCCGGATATTTCACATATAGAAAAAACTTTGACATGTAAAAAGTTTTGTAAGATGCTTCCCTCAGGCGGGGACATGGCCACCGACAGCACCGACGGCCCGGCCCGCCAATATATCGCTTTGGGAGGAGTCGATGGCAGAAATCGGGGTGCACGCGCGGGGGTTGCCCGGCTTGCCGGAGAATCATGCGCAAGTGCCGGTGTGGAACGCCGAGGACTGGTATTTCGAGGACTTCGCACCGGGCGACAAGATCCGCTCGATCCGCCGTACAATCTCCGAGGGCGAATCCATGTTGTTCAATTCGCTGGTCATGGATCATCACCCCTATGTGTCCGACCACGAATTCGCCACCCAGGAGGGCGTTTTCGGCAAGCGTCTGGTGGCCGGTGCGATGGTGTTTTCCTATGGTCTGGGCCTTGCGGCGACGAATTGCCTGAATTCGTTCTCCTATGGCTATGACCGGCTGCGCTTCATTGCACCCGTGTTCATCGGCGATACGATATACACGATCCGCGAGAACCTGAGCAAAACCGTGCATGATGCGCGCATGGGCAAGGTCCGTGTCAGCTATTCCGTCTACAAGGGGCCGGGTGAACTGGTGCTTTATGCCGAGCATCTGATGACAGCGCTTTATCGCGACCCCGCCCCCTTTGCCGATGAGGCCGCGGCAAATCTGGCCGCAAAGGCTGCGCGAAAGGTGGCCCAGAAAGATGGCTGATACGATCACACTTCGCGGCATGACATGGGACCATTCGCGCGGGTTCGACCCCATGGTTGCGACGTCGCAACAATGGGCGCAGCATCATCCTGGCGTGTCGATCGCCTGGGAAAAGCGGTCGCTGCAGGCTTTCGCCGACCGGCCCATCGGGGCGATGGCCGGACAGTATGACCTGATGGTCATCGACCACCCCCATGTCGGCGAGGCTGCGCGCCAGGGCACGCTTCTGGCGCTGGATGTGCCGGAGCGGGCGGATGATCTGGCGGCCCTTGCGGCGCAATCCGTCGGGCTGTCGCATCCATCCTATGAATTCGATGGTCGGCAATGGGCGCTCGCTATTGATGCGGCAACGCCCGTTTCGGCCTATCGCCCAGATCTGCTGGAGGCTGCGCCCAAGGACTGGGATGCCGTTGTTGCGCTTGCGCGGGCTGGCAAGGCAGGCTTCGCGCTGCGCCCGATCAACGCGCTGATGACCTTTTTCGGGTTGGCGCGGAATATGGGTTATCCCGTGGCCGAAGACCCAGACAGACTGATCCGGCATGACGATGCGTGCCATGTCCTGGACCTTCTGGCCGAGATCACGGCGCTGATTGATCCGCGCTGCCTGTCGATGGACCCGATCGGGGTTTACGAATGGATGGGCCGGACGCAGGACGCGATCGCCTATTCGCCTTTCGGTTATGGCTATACGAATTACAGCCGCGAAGGCTATTGTCCCTTTCCGCTGGTCTTTGCCGATGCGCCCGGCATTGCGGGCAATGGGCCGCGCGGGACTGTGCTTGGGGGCACGGGGATCGCCGTTTCGTCGCAGACACGGCACGCCGAACTGGCGCTGGAGTATGCCTATTTTGTTGCCGGTTCCGAATGCCAGCCGGGGCTTTATTTCGCCGCAGGCGGGCAGCCCGGCAATGCTGTGGCCTGGGACAGTGACACGTGCAACGCCGCCGCGCGCAACTTCTTCCGAAATACCCGTGCCACGTTGGAGAGCGCATGGCTGCGGCCGCGCTACGATGGCTACATGCGCCTGCAGGATGCCGGAGGTGACATTGTCCATGCCTTCCTGCGGTGCGAGGCGGACATGGCGTCGACACTGGAGCGCCTGAACGCCGCCTATCGGGAAAGTCTGACATGAAGACTATGCCGCAGGAAGATCGTCCGCTTGCCGGTATTCTGGTGATTGATTTCAGCCAGTTCCTGTCCGGTCCGCTGGCGGGGTTGAAACTGGCCGATCTGGGCGCGCGGGTGATCAAGATCGAACGCCCCGGCACGGGGGATCTGTGCCGAAGTTTGTATCTGTCCGATACCGAAATCGGCGGCGACAATTCGCTTTTCCATGCGATCAACCGCAACAAGGAAAGCATGCTTGCCGATCTGCGCAAACCCGAAGACCGCGCCCGACTGCGCGCCTTGTTGCAACATGCAGATGTAGTGATCCAGAATTTCCGCCCTGGCGTGATCGAGCGGCAGGGCTTTGGCTACGAGGATGTGCGCGCGCTCAACCCCGGCATCGTCTATGGCAGCATTTCGGGCTATGGCGAGGACGGCCCCTGGGCCACGTTGCCGGGGCAGGACTTGCTGGCGCAAGCGCGCTCTGGCCTGTTGTGGCTGACCGGCAGTCGCGACGATCCGCCCATGCCGATGGGGCTGGCCGTAGCCGACATGATGGCAGGCACTGCGCTGGTGCAGGGATTGCTGGCAGCGCTTGTCGGGCGCGGCCGTCACGGTCGCGGCGCCCATGTGCAGACCAGCCTGCTGGAAGCGATGGTAGATTTTCAGTTCGAAGTCCTGACCACGCATCTCAATGACGGGCACCGCTTGCCCGAACGTCCGGCCGTGGGCGGGGCGCATGCCTATCTGGGCGCTCCCTATGGTGTCTATCGCACCCGGGATGGCTGGCTTGCCATCGCCATGACCCCCTCGCTGCGGACGCTGGCCGAATTGATGCAGATCACGGGGCTGGAGGGATGGCTGGACGATCCCCGCGCGGCCATGACGCATCGGGACGCGATCAAGACCGTAATCGGCCAGCATGTCGCCGCGCGCAGCACTGACGAATGGCTGGCGATCCTGCAACCGGCGGATATCTGGTGCGCCGAAGTGCTGGATTGGCCCGCGCTGATGCAGAGCGATGCCTTTCAGGGCATGGATTTCCTGCAAAAGATCGGTCGCGATTGCGGCCTGTCACTTGCAGCCCTGCGCAGTCCGCTGCGCATCAACGGGCAGGTGCTGAAATCTGGCCGCGCCGCGCCCGGTCTGGGGCAGGACACAGACCGGATTGTTTCCGAATTCGCGCTGGATGCCTCGGGCAACAGTGCAGATGAAATCGTGTCGCGGCACGTCGCGCCATGACCCTGTAGGGGGACCAGGAGGGTGCCCTGAAGACTAGCAACTCGGGAGGAAGACATGAAATCTGTACTGAGAGGACTGCTCGCCGGCGCCGCCCTGCCTGCCCTGATGGTGGGGTCGGCCCTTGCACAGGACTACGGAAATTTCGAAGGCTACACCCTGCGCGTCAAGCTGATTGGCGGGGCGCAATACGAGCCGCTTTATGCCACGATTTCGGAATGGGAAGGGGCCACAGGGGCGACTGTGCAGATCCTGAGCCGCAAGAACCATTTCGAACTGGATCGCGAGATCAAGCAGGACATCGCGGCGGGCACGCTGAACTGGTGCGTGGGGTCGAACCATACCAGTTTCGCACCGCAATATGGCAACATCTATGCCGATCTGAACGATCTGATCGCGCCCGAGACCCTCGCAGGTTTCACGCCACTGCTGCTCGATCATTCGACGGTCGATGGTCGGCTTGTGCAACTGCCGCGCCATTCGGATGTCTCGAACCTGTTCTACATCAAGTCGCTGTATGAAGATTCCGAGAACAAGACGGCCTTCGCTGCCGAATACGGCTATGATCTGGCCCCGCCGGAAACCTGGGACCAGGTGCGTGATCATGCAATGTTCTTTGCCAATCCGCCCGATTTCTTCGGCACGCAATTCGTTGGCAAGGACGAGGCCATTACGGGTCGGTTCTTCGAGCGGCTGGTCTCCAATGGCGGTGCGATGTTCGATGATGACTGGAACCCGACCTTCAACTCGGCCGAAGGGGTCGCGGCGTTGCAGTGGTTTGTGGACCTTTACAATGCCGGTGCTGTTCCCGTGGGTGTGCCCAACTATCTGTGGGATGACACCGGGCTGGGCTTTGCCAGCGGCACTGTGGCGCTGAACCTTGACTGGGGCGGCTGGTCGGCCTTCTTCAATGATGCCGAAAACTCTTCGGTCGCGGGGAACGTGGGCGTTCTGCGCGCGCCGAAGGGGGATGCAGGTGTGCGCACGGGCTGGTCGGGCTCGCACAGTTTCTCGATCACGACAACCTGTGACAACCCCGAGGCGGCCGCGTCCTTTGTGACCTTCCTGACCGACCATGACCGCCAGATGATCGAGGCGCGCATGGGGATTCTGCCCACCCGGACAGCGGTCTGGGATGATGCCCTGGCCGAATTCGCAGCTGCCGGAGATGATTTCATGGTAGAAGTGTTCTCGACCTTCCGCACGTCAATGGCCGAAGATGCCTTCACGCCGCCACTGATTGCGGAATGGATCGAGGTTTCGAACGCGCTCTGGCCGCGTCTGCAGGCCGCGATGGTGGGTGACATGACCGCGCAGGAGGCCCTTGACGCAGCCGCTCGCGAGGCGCGTGAGATCATGGAGGATGCGGGCTACCTGTGATCGGGGCATGATTCGGCGGGCCGGGCCGGGCTTCGTGCTCCTTTTGCTCGTCCCGACCTGCACCGACATACACCGGCGGCGGCTCTGCACAAGAAAACCCTTGAAAAACAGGGCGGCGCAGCAGTCCCCACTGCGCCGCCCCCAGCCAGACCCGAAAGATACGCCCATGCTCCGCTTTCTCCGAACAAGGCGACAGGCGCTCACGCCACTTCTCCTATTGTCCCCGGCCATTTTGACGATGCTGTTCGTGGTCGCGGTGCCGCTGATCTTCTCGTTCTACACGTCGATGACATCGTATCGCCTGACCCGGCCCGAAACGATTCAGGATTTCATCTGGTTTCGCAATTACATCCGCCTGTTCGAGAACCCGGATTTCTGGCGGGCGTTTCTGCGCACGATTGTCTTTCTGGCCATCGCGCTGAATGTCGAACTGCTGCTCGGCCTAGGCATTGCGCTACTGATCAACAAGATCACATGGGGCCAGCGCACCCTGCGTACCATCATGATGTTTCCGATGATGTTTTCGCCCATTCTGGTGGGGTTCCAGTTCAAGTTCATCTTCAATGACAATATCGGCATCCTGAACAATGCGCTGCAATCGCTTGGGCTGACCACACAGGCGATCCCCTGGCTGGTCGATGCCAAGCTGGCCATGTTCTCGATCATCTTTGCCGAAGTCTGGATGAGCACATCCGTCTTTGCCATTCTCTTGCTGGCAGGCCTGTTTGCAATGCCGCGCGATCCGATCGAAGCGGCCAGGGTTGACGGGTGCAATTCGTGGCAGGTGTTTCGGCATATCACCCTGCCCTTCCTGATGCCCTTCGTGTTCATCGCCATGACGATCCGCTCGCTGGATGTGGCGCGGGCCTATGACATCGTGGCGATCATGACCGGCGGGGGCCCTGCCGGACGGACCGAGCTTTTGTGGACGATGATTGCCCGCGTGGGCTATGACAATGCCCGCATGGGGCAGGCCAATGCGATGGCCTATCTGTCCACGATCCTGTCCATTGCCTTCACCTATTACTTCTACACCAAGCTGGTCGCCGCACGGCGCTATATGGGGGGTGCGGAATGAGCACGATTGCCACGCGCGCCGCGTTTCGCAGACGGCTGCAGGCTGTTGCCCTGTGGCTGGTGACATTCCTTCTGATGGTCATCATGTGCATTCCGGGGCTTTGGGTTGTCCTGTCGGCCTTTCGCCCCAACCGCGAGATCCTGGCAAAGCCGCCGATCTGGGTTCCCCAGCAACTGACGCTGAACAATTTCGCCAAGATTTTCGGCTTCGGCGCCGATCAGGTCGGCATCCCGGTGCTGGCCTATTTCACCAATTCCATGATCATCGCGCTGACCTCGACCGTCATTGCGCTGATCATCGGCATTGGCGGGGGATATGCCTTTGCAAGGTTCCGCTTCCGCTTCAAGAACGGGCTGTTCCTTGGGCTGATGCTGTTTCGCGCCGTGCCGGGCATCGCGCTCAGCCTGCCGATCTTCATGCTGTGGAGCAGGCTCGGTCTGATCGATGCACAGATGGGCCTGATCATCGTCTATGTCTCGCTGAATGTGCCTTTCACCATCTGGCTGATCGACGGCTTCTTCCGCCAGATCCCGATCAGCCTGTCCGAAGCTGCGCAGGTGGACGGTTGCACCCGCTGGCAGGCCTTCTGGAAGATCGAGTTCCCGCTGGCCAGGTCCGGCATAGCGGCGGCTGGGGTATTTGCCTTTCTGACCAGCTGGAACGAGTTTGCGCTTGCCAGTCAGCTGACCCGCACAACTGATTCAAAGACGCTGCCGGTGGGGTTG
>SKKS01000122.1 GCA_007123625.1 Paracoccaceae bacterium | reverse complement strand
GGGCGACCCAAGCCAGAACGGCCGCCGCCCTGCGTGCCGATGCCGATGACCTGGCGCAAGCCCGCGCCCGGGTTGATACGGTGGAGGCCGAAAACGGCCGGTTGACCTCGGAGCGCGAACGGGCCCTGAGCCGGGCCACGCGGGCCGAACAGGAGCTTGATCGCACCCGCACGCGCCTGGCATCGGCTGAGTCCGAGCTTCAGAGCACACGCGCCCGCGCCGCTACAGCAGAGGCCGAAAGCCACAGGCTGAGGACAGACCAGACGCGCACGCAGACCCAACTCGCCACAGCCCAGGCCGACACGCGCGCGGCCCGGTCACAGATTGCGGCGGTCGAGGCGGACAACACCCGGCTTCGGACCTCGGCAAATGCGGTCGACGCGCGGCTGGAAGCCATGAGCGCACAGCGGGTGCGCGCACAGAGCGATGCGCGCACCATCACGGGGCGGATGCAGACGCGCTCGGTCAGGATGGTCACGCGCAACACCAGTGCTGCCATGGTCGAGGCGATTCCCTTCATCGGCGGTGTCGCGGTCGTCGCGACCCTTGCGTGGGATGTCTATGACACCTGCGCACAGATCGGGGACTTGCAGGCACTGCAAGCGACACTGAACCTTGGCGACAGCCCACCCAGCGAGGTTGAGGACCAATGGTGCGGCTTGTCATTCGAAGAGCTGTTCAGCCGTCTGGCCGGAACCGCATCCCCCTCTGAACGCGCCTGCGCCAGCGCACGGGTGCGCACGCAAACACTTGACCCACCCGAATGTTCCGACTTCCCGCTTGAGCTTCCGGGCTATAGCGATCCTCTCGACGGTTCCCCACTCAGCCCTGTTCCGCTGCCGGACTACACCTATGACTGAGCCCGGCTAGCGCCCATGCCTCCCGACACGGCGGAGATGACGAATTCTGCGAGTCCGTCACGTCGCTAGTCGGCGCGCAATGCCCCTCACAAGCTCGGCCTCGACCGCTGATTGCAGCGATTTCCGCGCACCTTTGCGCACAAGCTCGGTCAACGGGTCCGCGATCGCATCCCGACCGGCAAACTCAACGATGTTACTCTCGTTCATGGTGGCGCGTCCCCTTCGGTTGGCGGGTAGTGTCGCAGCGACAATCCAACCAGATGCACCGCCAGCTTTCGAATCTTCAAAACACCGGATTCAGTCATAGTTCAATTTTTTGGGCGCCGGTCTTTGTTTCAGGCGTACCGGTCAGTGCCGGTCGCTGGCCCAGCTCTGCTGCGCCAGATCGCGGATTATCCCGACTTGATCGTCGTCAACAGGCACCTCTGACGCTGTCTTCAGCCCGTCATCATGGAAGATATAAAGCCGCGAGGTGAATTGCGCAAACGGCAGCGACGCTTCGCCAAGGCGTTCACCGTTGCCTTGTGTCGAGACGACAATCCCGTGGCCCCAGTCCTGCCCGCTGTCATTGTTGGGGTTGAAGAAATACACGCGCATCACCCCGGACTGGTCCAGCGCGACCCGGATGATCGAGATCGCATGCCAGCCCACAAAGGTGCCCTGGCTGTCGGTCACGGCAATGCCTGCGGGCTGGGGGTGGATGACAGGCTCGTTTCCATTGTGCATCGGATGATAGGCGGTGTGGAAGTCCCGGATGAACCGGTCATGATCGTGCAACTTGCCCGTCGCGATATCCACGGCGATGTGAAACTCGCGGCCGACCCACCAGCCGTGCAGCTCAGGGTTGATCCAGCGGTGCGGGTCTTCGCCGCGCCCGGCGACACGGCGCCCCATTTCGGCATATATACGGTCGAGATGAGGGACCAGCACAACCGAGACCGGGTCCGCATCGAGCGGCGTATGCAGGGCCAGACCGGCGGGCAACAAGGCGGAGTCCAGCGGTTGACCTTCGAAATGCATGACGATTCTGTCATTCGATGTCGCCTGCGCAAGCTGCCATAGCAGGTAATCAGGGTCATTCAGCGCCCACATGGACAGGGCGCGCGCTGACTGGCAGGTGGGGTTGTTGCCCTGACCGATCCCCAGTGGTTGCCCCAGCAGAAGCATCACGCCCGCAACAAGGCGTTGATGCGGCGTGGTTTCCGTCCCGAAGGCTGTTGCAAGGCTGCCCTCGCATGCGGGTGACAGCTTTGCCCCCAGAACGCGCCACAGCGAGGGCGCGATCGGCGGCGAATAAAGGATGCCGCGTTCCAGCATCAAGGCAATTCCAAGCACGGCCTGCGCGGTGCCCGGCCGCACGGCGACATCGATCAACTGCTGCACAAGGGCCTGATAACACCGAAACGAATCCAGCCCGGTGCTGCTGAGGCCCAGCGCATCGGGCACCAGATAGCCCTGGCCGCTTTCCAGCACGAACCGCAAGAACGCAGCGTGGTAGTCGGACACAAGGCCCGTGTCGTGCATGGCGCGTGCCATGCCGGTGGCCTCGGCCTGCAAGCTGCCCGCGTCCGCGGCGCCCAGACGGTCGCGATAGACCTCCAGCCCCGGATCTTCGCGGCACAGCTCAGTCGGCCCGAACAGCGCGCTGATAAGGCGGTCGGCCCCCAGCCGCGTATCGCTGGCGTTGAAGTTCTGGCCCTCTTCGTTCATCGCAAGCGCGATCTGCAGGATCATCGACTTGACGTGATTCACCTGGATCGGGCGCTGGCGCAGGATGCGCCATACTTCATCGACAAGTTGGCCGAGTATCCCTTCGGTGCCGACACTGGCGAGGACATGCTTCAGCAGCGCATCCACGGCGCTGTCCAACTCGCCCGCCTTGACGCGGGCCGCTTCGTGGTGCGCGCCGAGGATGCGATCAAGGTTCAGCGCCAGAACCTGTGCCAGAAAGTGCCGCGCGTGTTCGGTGGGCAGACTTGGCCGGGCATTCTCGTCGCGGGCCGCAGCGAGAAAGCGCAGCAGGCTGACACATTCCAGGGCAACTGTCCGCGGCTCTGCCATACGCAATGTGTTGCCGACCATGCCAGGCACAAGGCTGGACGGCACAGCCCAGTCGGTTCCTTCAAAGATGCCGGCGTCTTCCAACTCTGCGATGCGCGGCTCGATCGCCGCGATCCCATCGGGGTGCCTCAAGAGGCGCTTGATCGTGTCGAGCATGCGCCCCTGATAGGTCACCTTGCCCGCAGCGGACGCGCCCGAGAGTTGGGACAGGACATGATCGAAACTGCGCATGATCGGATTGAGCGTATCGTCCTGAAAGCTGGTGGTCATCCGTGACTGTCCTGTTCCGCGCCCAAGCGCCGTTAACCTGCTGGCACCCAACCTTGCGGTCGGGTCCCCTGAATACAAGCCTGCGCGACATGAAAAAGCGCGAGTGCTACAATGTCATGGCGCGCAAGGTGTTGCGATGCTGATCAGGCAACCCACAGGCCGCCCGATCAGCACCGCGCCCGCGCAGGTCGCGGGCGCGGGAGAGCGTCACAAGTAGAAATCCAGATCTTCCTGTGCCTTGAGCAGGTCGCGCAGGCGGTGCGGGTCTTCGCCGAAGAAATAGACCAACCCCCAATGCGTGCCAAAGGCGGTCCGCTTGGTCACTTTCGATTCCATCGGCGGGGCAAGCTCGTGGAATTCGAAATAGGGATCGTTTTCGGTTTCCGGTGGAATCTGCAATTCGCTGACCACACGGCGGCGGGGGTAGACCCCGAAACAGCCGGCATGGCCCAAAGCATCCTTGACAGGTGTCGGGAAGAACGCGTCCAGCTCTTCCTGCGTGGCTTTCGGATCGAAGGCCAGCACCAGCCCCTGATAGGCGTTGAAGCCATAGGCGCGCTCCATCAACTCGAACGCGTTGAATCCCGGCGGGCGGTAGGCCACTTCACCGAAATACATCGTGCCATCGTTCGTCACGAAATACTCAGGGTGGATGAACCCGAAATCGATGTCGAACACCTCGATCAACTTCTCGATCTGCTCGGTGATCTTGGCGCGGTACTTTTCCAGCTCGGGCGTTGCGGGCACAAAGACCGAATAGCCCAGCGTCACATACTCCGAGATGTTCAGGAACTGGATCTTGCGGTCCTTGATCCACGCCTCGACCGCGAATTCCCAGCCGTCCAGATGCGACTCCAGCAGTGCGGGGAATTCGTCATCGGCAATCGCGGCCACATCGTCGGGCGAGCGGATGACCCGGTGGCCAAGGCAGCCCGCCTTGTCGAACGCCTTGAAGTGAATCGGGTCGTTCGGGTCGCCGTCCAGTTTCAGCAATGTCTGGTTCACGCGCTTGAGAAAGCGGATCACATCGGTGTGATCCATTGCCTCTTCGAAAATCCCGACCCGGATGCCGCCAAGCTGCGCGCGCCGCTTCATCAGCGACTTGTCCCGAAACAGCATCGACTGCCCCAACAGGCGCGGGTTGTCCAGAAGCACGGAGTTGACAGCGCCCGCCCATTCGACGGTTTCTTCGAACAGCGGGATGGCCACGTCGACGCCCATTTCCTTGAGCGTGGCCGCAAGCTCGATCGAGCGGTCGTTCAGGCGTTCGAAATCCCAGCTGACAAACGGAATGCCGTGCTGCGTTGCATAGTCGGCGGCCCATTGTGGTGCAACGATGACATATCGGCGGTCAAATCTTTCCAGCGCATCGATACATCTCAGGCTCCATCCAAGGATCGCTATGTAGCCCTTCTGTGGGTCTTTGGTCTGCATGCCGTCTCCTTTATCACGGGAGATCCCGCCGCAGTCGCAGCGGTCATCTCCTCAAATATAGTTTGATAACATGAAGGATCGGAAAAAGCCATGCTGACAAATTATTTAATAAATTCAATAAGTATGTTGCTGATCCAAGCGCTGAAGCGATGTATTTGGCCAATATATTCTTCGTTTTTGAAACTATTCATCCAAGGGGCATGTCAGACCATCCGTGTGGTGCTGCGGTGCGCCGGGATCATTGCACAGGTGCAGGGCGAAAGGCCGCGCATGTGTGTCGATCCAGTTCCGACATGGGTCATCTTGCTGCGCATTGACCACGTTGTGCTGCAAAGTCAGTGTCAATGAAGCAAAGAAATACCGAAGCATTTGCTGACACATGATCAGGCTCATCGTGCGCGTTCTCATTGCGCCGCTGAACGTGATTCTGCCTGCTGTAAAGATGGATAGCCAGGCAACGGCGCCGGGACGATGACGCAGGCTCGCAGCTGCGCGACGGATAACAAACTACAATCGCAGGGTTCATGTTCGGCTCCAGTGCGCTACACGCGGTCTTCATCAGCGCCGACTGGCAGTGCCTTGACTTGTTGCATGTCTCGGGTGACGCAACCATGGCGGACAACGCGATAGCGCATATATGGCGCAACGCGCTTCCGGCGGATCGAAAGGCATTGTTGCAAAACCATGCCTTCGAGGGATTCACTTCGCGAATACAAGCACCTGGACGGCCGCCCAGCGCCGCCAGAACACCAACGCAGCGCAACGCACTGCCCCCTTGGCGAGAGACTTGGCATTCTGCGCTGCGGCGTGTAAGCGGGGGCCAGACAACCGGGACCCGGGTGCAATTCCCGGGTGGCTCCTCCGGCCGCTGATCCGCCGGACAATTTGCAAGAAGAAGACTTCCCGGGCTGCAGGTCCCCGATCATGCAGGCGGGAACGGGACATGCATGATATCATTTGACGCGTATCGTCGGCAGTGGACCGGCAACATCCGGGGCGATCTGCTTTCGGGGCTGGTCGTCGCGCTGGCGCTCATTCCAGAGGCGATTGCCTTTTCCATCATTGCAGGCGTCGACCCCAAGGTGGGGCTTTATGCCAGCTTCTCCATCGCTGTGATCACCGCGATCACCGGCGGGCGACCGGGCATGATTTCCGCCGCGACGGCAGCCACGGCGGTGCTGATGATCACACTGGTGCGCGATCACGGGCTGGAATACCTGCTGGCGGCGACGGTGCTGGCGGGGCTGCTGCAGATCGGCGCAGGGCTGTCGGGCCTCAGCGCGGTCATGCGCTATGTGTCGAAATCGGTGATGACCGGCTTTGTCAACGCGCTGGCGATCCTGATCTTCATCGCGCAACTGCCCGAGCTTGACCCGCGCAGCGTGACCGGGATCACCTATGTTCTGGTCGCGGCCGGGCTGGCGATCATCTATCTGTTCCCACTGCTGACCCGCGCCATCCCTTCGCCGCTGGTGACCATCGTGGTGCTGACAGCGCTGGCCTGGGCGCTGGGGCTGGATGTGCGCGTGGTGGGCGACATGGGCGCGCTGCCCGATACGCTGCCGGTGTTCCTGATCCCGGACATTCCTCTGAACCTGGAAACACTGTGGATCATCCTGCCCTATTCGGTGGCGGTGGCGGTCGTGG